>JAUYTF010000204.1 GCA_030695285.1 Eubacteriales bacterium
ATCAGCAGCAGGAGCATGGTGAGCGCAAAGAGCCAGAGTTTTTGCATCGGGCGAAACAGGCACGGCAAGAACACTGCCATGGGCATGAACAGCATGGCGTTGCCGATGAGATTGCTCAGCGGAATCTCCATGCCGATGTAGTTGTATTTGATCGCGTTGAGATACAGCTGCACGGTCTCCCACGGATTGAAATTTGTCATGAGATCGAAGTTTTGCCAATAGGCCGCTTGCGTCTGCGCAAAGGTTTGATAGTCCACGCGGGAGATGATCAGCGCGCCAAACAGCGCGGCGGCATAGAACGCGAACAGCGTAAAAAACGAATATCGCACCGCGCGGCGGCGTGATTCGCGCGTTTCCAGCGCGCGGGTGTAGAGATAGGTGCCCAGCGCGAGCGGTACGCAGATGCCGACAATCAGCAGCAACCCGTGGGTGACATGCCGCATACCGGAAGAATAGATGCGCAACAGCTGCCATAGCATCACGGCAAACGCCGAAATCAGCAGCAGGATTCCCAATGTTTTTTGCAGGCGAACGCGGTTTTCCATGTCAGATACTCAACTTGCTCCGTTTCACAATCCGTTACACTTGGTTTTCATTCGGGTATTATAACATACTCTTTCAGTCTGGTAAAAACAAACCTGAGACAAACGCCGTTTTTATTCCGGCGGAAAGCGCGCGCCGCGTTCCTTGCGCCGCTGTCGCATTCCGGCGTATAATAAGAAAAATGCGCATCTTGGGAATCCCTTTTCGAAATCAAACAAACAGCAGGAGGCAGCAAACTATGCAGCATCTTCTCACAAAAGGCCCGCTTTTGGACAAGTCCGGCGCGTTGAGCGAGACCGGATACGCTACCGCGCTGGTGAAAACCTATGACCGCAAGGCGGTTCGCGGCGGCGCGTTGCGCATCAAGGAATGGGACTACTATCTAATTCACAACGGGCGTTACGGCGTTGCGCTGACCATTGCGGATAACGCCTATATGGGGCTGCTCTCCGCGTCGTTTCTGGATTTTGAGGCGAAAACGGAGAAGACCGTCTCCCCGATGTTCTGGCTCCCGTTTGGCAGCACGCGCTTTCCCGCGAGCTCGGAATCCGGCGACATCGCCAAGCGCGTTCCGGGCGCGTCCGGTTCCTTTACGCTCGAAAACGGCGCGCGCAGGCTCAGGTTTCATCTGGACAAGTTCGAAGGCGACCAAGCGTTTGACTGCGACATCCTGCTCACCGATGAGCCGCGGGATTCCATGGTCATCGCTACCCCGTTTGCTCAGAAGAAGACGGCGTTCTACTATAATCAGAAGATCATCGCCATGCGCGCTGCGGGCAGCTTTACCATCGGCGGCGTGACGCGGGCGTTTGATCCCGCGGATTCCTTCGGGATGCTCGACTGGGGGCGCGGCGTCTGGACGTATGAAAACACCTGGTATTGGGGCGCGGGGCAGGGTGTGGTGGACGGCCGCGTGGTCGGCTTTAATCTTGGCTACGGCTTTGGCGATGCCTCAGCAGCGTCGGAGAACATGCTGTTTGTCGACGGTGTTGCTCACAAGCTCGACCACGTGACGTTCCATATTCCGATGAAGGACGGCAAGGAGGATTTTCTCTCGCCTTGGACGTTCTCTTCCAGCGACGGGCGGTTCGAAGCCGCGTTTTCGCCAATTCTCGACCGCGCGGCGTTTACCTCCGTAGGCCCCCTGCTCTCCGATCAGCATCAGGTGTTTGGGTATATGGAGGGCACGATCATCCTCGACGACGGCAGCAAGATTGCGCTTAGCCGCTTTCTCTGCTTTGCGGAGAAGGTGCATAATAAATGGTAATATTGCTTGAAAGCAAGAGATTGTGACAATCAATTACAAAATTCCCTTCGCCCGTCTTCGGGCAGAAACATGGTGACTTCAACATGTGTTTGAACCGAAAATTTGACCTCGTGATCTGGGACTGGAACGGCACCCTGCTCGACGACACTGAAACGTGCTATCGCATCGCCAACGAGATGCGGCAGGAGCGCGGCATGGAGCTCATGCATGGCGTTGAGGAATACAGAAGGCATTTCACCTTTCCCGTGGTCGATTATTATCGCCGTATGGGCTACACTTTCGAGACCGAGCCGTTTGAGAACATCTCGCGCCAGTTTGTCTCGATGTATGCCGAGTGCTTTCCCGTGTGCGCCTTGCAGCCCTTTGCCGAGGAGACGCTCTCCGCCGTGCTGAAAACCGGTGCGCGGCAGGTGCTGCTGAGTGCAACCGGACAGGAGCGGCTGGATGAGCAGGTGGCGCATTTCCGGCTGAACGGCTATTTTGAGCGCGTGATCGGAAACAGCAACAATCTTGCCCACGGGAAGGCGGACTACGCAAAGGAGTTTTTGCTCGTAAGCGGCGTTGCGCCCGCGCGGACGTTGTTCGTTGGCGACACGGATCACGATTTTGAGATCGCCTCGTCCATCGGCTGCGGATGCGCGCTGCTCACCACGGGGCACCAGACACAGGCGCATCTTGCTACACTTGGCGCGATTCTGGTCAGCACCCTCTGCGAGGTGCCGGAGCTGTTATAAGAAAGCATAAAGCACGAAAGAGCGGCATGCCGGATGGCGTGCCGCTGATGTGTTTGGGGGTTATTCTGTTTGTTCTTTTCATACGAGAATAGGAAAACACCGCTATTTCTGCTTCCGATCCCTCAGTAAACTGCTCAGGCTGCGGTCGTAGGTCTTCTCGCCCTCTTTCGTGAAAAAGCAGGCGGGGAATTCGCCGTCCGCGCGGTGATAGGCCACGCATTCGCAGCACTTGCCGTGGTGTTTACAGGGGTAGGTGCAGGGGCACTTTTCGGCGTTGACGCAGGCGCTCATATCGTTGATCCTCAAAAATATAATCCGTCAAACAAACAATACGCTATTTTGCGCGGCTATGCAAGCGCTTGCGCGCGCTTT
Source organism: Eubacteriales bacterium (assembly GCA_030695285.1). Lineage (GTDB taxonomy): Bacteria > Bacillota > Clostridia > Christensenellales > CAG-138 > UBA7703. The sequence continues at coordinate 2,917 of JAUYTF010000204.1, forward strand.
TTGCGCTCTTGCCGCAGGATGATCAGTACGATGAGCGCGGAAAAAGCAGCGCTGACGGCGGGGGCGAGCATCATGGCGTCAAGACCGGCCCAACTCGCGAGCGCGCCCATGAAAAGCGGCGCGACGCTGTTGGTCGCAAAAATGCTGATGAGAAACGACGAGGCGATCAGCGAGGAGACGCCCGGGTTGTCCGCGGAGGCTTCGCTGAGGATCATCGGCACGCAGTGGCCGGAGACGAGGCCGATGACGCCGCTCATCACGCACATGACGACCGCGCTGCCGGAAAACACACCGACAGCCTGAAACACGCAGGTTAGAAGCACGCCGAGCAGGAAGAGCTTCAGCGGACGAATCGGAAGGCGCGGCGCAAAGAAGCGGCTGAGCGTAGCACAGACCCAGTAGATCGAGAGCGCAATGGAGCCCAGCGCTTCCGCGTTGTAGCGCAGCGTCATATAGCGGACAATCCAAATCAGCAGACCGGACTGTGCGATGGCATAAAGAATACTCGCCAGCAGCATCAGGGCGTTTTTCCGCTGAAAGAGAAACGCCTTGACAGCGGCGAACGTAAGCGGCTGCTCTTTTTTTACTGGTGGCACGCCTTTTTTTGCGGCACCGAGCAGCAGCAGGAATGCGACGCCCGCGAGGGCAATGAGCGCGCCCATGAGATAGCTCACCGTGTGCCAGCTCATCACCGCGAGCAACGCGCTGATCAATATCGGCGCGATCAGTCCGCCAACGCCGAAACCGCCGTGTAGCAGGCCTAAAAACTTTGCGCTCTTGTCGTGATGCAGGTCTACCATCACGGCGTTGCAGTTTGCGTCTACCCAGCCAAAGCCAACGCCGGTGAGCAGGCAAGCGGCGATCAGCCCGGCGACAACGCGCCCCTCGCCGAGCAGGAAAAACGATACAACGAGCACCGCGGCGCCTAGCAGCAGCATCGTGGTCTTTTTGATCCGCCCCTGCAGCATGGGCGCGGTGATAAAGGCAGCAACCGCTCCGATGTTGATCATGCTGCTCATGATGCCCTGCGCGCCGCCGGTGAGCCGGTAAGATTCCACTACGCTATTGAGCACCACGCTTTGGTAGTTGCTCAAGAGGCCGTATACGGCGATGAGCATTACGATTCCTGCGGTAAGCAGGCGCACGGAGCGGCGGGAAGAGGTGTTTTCGCGGGAAGATTCCATATAATAAAAAGTCCTTTCGTGCGGGGGGCCTGATCGTCTGGTGCAACGGTACAGATCGCGTGCGCAACATTGCGCAAAGCGCTCTGCATGAGAGTATATCAAATATGGTGTGCGTCTGGCGATACAATTCGAGCCAAAATCAATACGATTCACGCAAAAACGGAGGATCAGCGAGTAAATCGGGCGTGACTCATCTGCCCGACTGGCAGCGCAAAGCAGTGCGCGCACCCGAAGACGTGTGACGGCAACCGCCGGACGTTCTTACGCGAAGCGGATGCATCGGATGTTAATAAGCAACAAAACAGCACACGCAAGTAACATGTTACAATGCAACAAGTAAGAAATCACTAAATAAACGAATATTCATATGAATATTTGGCATAAAACTGAATTATTGGCTAAACCAGAACTGAATAAGCCATTATTCTTCGATTTTTTCTTGCATTCGCAACCACTGATGATATACTGATAACTAGAATAATTGGTATATTGTTTAAATCACAGTCGAACTATTCTCTGGCGGAGCGAGGAAATGCATCAAAACGATAAAGATTTCCCCCTGACAGCGGATCTGCGCGAGCATATCCTCTCCGAGTTGCCTTGCGGTCTTTGCGTCGCGCGGCAAGACGAGAGGCTTTCTGTTCTGTTTGCAAACGATAATTACTATCGCATGATCGGTTATGTGGACGCGGCGCAGGCGCAAGAAGATGGCCTGATCGGTGCGCTCGATTGTGTGGAGGCGGAGATGCGCGCGCAGATGCAGGCGCGCATGGCAGCGCTGGGTGCATCCGAGGAGCAGACAATCGCGCTCGAAGCGCGGCTGCGGCGGCGGGACGGCACCTTCTTCTGGTCTATCGTGCATGCGTCCCGCGCGGACAGCGGCGGAGGATTGTGGATCTGCGCGTTTATGGATATCTCCGCGCAAAAACGCGTGGAAGAGGCGCTTCGCGTGCGCGAGGAGGAGTATCGAATCGCCGTTCGGCAGAGCGAAAAACTCGTCTTTCGATACGACATTGCCGAAAAAACCGTTTATCTACCGCCTGAGTCGGCTGAGCTGTTTCAAAAGGACGTGATTCACAACGTGCCGTCCTGTCTGGAAGAAAACAGCTTGATCAGTCCGGAAAGCGCGGACGCCTTTCGGGAACTTTATGCGCAGATCATCAGCGGCGCGCAACCGACCGGCTCCGCGGTATTGCATCTGAGCCTTAGCTGCGACAAAGGCGCGTTTGAATGGTATCACGTGGCATATTCGCTGATCTACTCCGAGGAGCGCACTCCCGCGCAGGCGGTCATCTCCCTGCAAAACGTGACGCAGCAGCATGAACGCGAGATTGCCTACCAGCGCTGGCAGAAGGCGTATGAGTCCATGCCGCAGAAGAACACGGCATATCTAGAGTTTGATCTCACGCAGAACCGGATGGAAGCGCAAAAAGGCTCGCTGCTTTCGCCCGTGCCGGAACAGGCTCAGGATTCGATGGAACGCGTGATGCAGCATTTTCTTTCCAATTATGTGCATACTGACGATCGGGAGCGGATTCGCACGTTTACCGCGCGGGAGCATTTGCTCACGCAATATATTCGCGGCGCGCGATTGGAAAAACAGGAGTACCGCCATCTGAAAGAGGATGAGAAGTATGTTTGGGTGCGGCTTAGCGTACAGATTCTGCCCGACCCGTATTCCTGCAACGTGCGTGCGTCCATCCTCCTTCGCGATATCGACACGCAAAAACGCGAAGAGTTATCCGTGATGGATCAGCTGCGAACGGACGCGCTGACCGGCGCGCTCAACCGCGGGGCGTTTCTGGATGCGGCGGAAAAGATATTTTCGCAGCCGTGCAGCGCAGGCCTGCATGCGCTCGTCATGGTGGATGTCGATCATTTCAAGTGCATCAATGACCGCTTTGGTCACGGCTATGGAGACCGCGTGCTCACGCGCATCTGCGATGCGCTTCGAAGCGCGCTGCGTGCGGACGATCTCGTCGGCAGAATCGGCGGGGATGAATTTGTGCTGCTGCTCAAACATGTAGCCAGCCGTGAAGCGTTGCTCTCAAAGATCAACAGCCTCTGCTTGCAGCTGAATCAGCGCATCAGTGAGGATATCGTGGTTTCCTGCAGCTTTGGCGCGGCGGCTTGTCCGCAGGACGGAACCAGCTTTGACGAGCTGTACTGGAAAGCGGATACCGCGCTCTATGCCGCAAAGGAGGCGGGGCGCAACTGCACGCGGGTGTATACGCCGGACATGGGTCGTCCGATGCCGCTCTTTGAGTCGGCAGAGGGATAACAAGCAACGCTTCGCCCAAAAAAGTCAGAGGGCTGTCCAAAAATGACAGCCCATTTGTTGTGCGGGAGAGCGGGCGGATGATATCCGCCCCTACAAGGGTATGCGGTGTGCTAGAAAACGAAGAATCCTTAAAAAAATTGATTCTCAGGAAAAAACGAAAGTATAGATCGTATCTTACGTCTTTGTAGGGGCGGATATCATCCGCCCGCATACAAGGAGCACAAAGGGGTTTCCTTTTCTAGACGGCACCTTTTTCTGCCCAAGCAGCGCTATAGATCGGAAAAACTGGACAGCGTGTAGTCTCGGTCTTCGCCGTCGGCAATCGCTTCGTAGGCAGAGAGCCCCAGTTGCTTATGCTCATACGCGAGCGCTTCGTCCCCCAGCGCTTTGTAGGCGCGCGCGACCGCCTCATATCCAAACGCGAGGTCAATACCGCCGATGCCGTTTTTCAGGCAAAGCGCGAGGGAATACGCCCCGTGCAGCAGCGCAAGCTGTCCTTCGCCCAATATGCTGTAAACACGGGAGACCTGCCATTCGCCGCGCGCGTTGTTGACGAGGCTGCACTCCTCGCGCCAGA
>JAUYTF010000211.1 GCA_030695285.1 Eubacteriales bacterium
TGATGGTGATCGGTGGCGTGTTTATGGTGAAGCGAAAGGTGGTTGCCATCGTGGGCTGGCCGGGCAAAATCGCAACGGGGTTGATTGCGCTGGGCGTCATGCTATCGCTTATGTCGTTCCTTTCAATACAGGTGGAACCCTGGAATTTCGTCGTTCTCGCGGTAGCGACTGCGATGTCGTATTTCGCATTGTTTTATTATGCCGTAACACAGCTACCCCGCGCATTCGGAAAACGGGATTCTACAAAAACCGCTTCCAGCCAAATGAACGACAGCTGAAGCGCCCCTGCGCAAATTGCGCAAAAAGGCTTGCAAACGCGGAAAAAAGCTGTTATTATACCTATGTTGGATGATTGAACTTTTAGCGGAGAGTGGGCAAAACCCACTCTTTCGTTTTGAAGGGTGCTCTTTGCCTGCCCGTTTCATGATTTTACGATCATATCCGGCAAAGATTCAAATTTTCTGAAGGCGTTTTTTACGCTCCCTGCCATGATGGGCAGGTGTTTTCAGCAGCTTTTTTGGAGGAGTTCGATTGAACACAGCACAAAAGGTAGAACAACTGCTCAAGCAACCGGTCGCGGATCTCGGCTATGAGCTGTGCGATGTGGAGTTTATCAAAGAATATGGAGACTGGGTGCTCACGCTGTTTATCGACAAAGATGGCGGCGTGAATATTGACGACTGCGAGCGCGTCAGCCGCGCGGTCGATCCTCTGCTTGACGAGGCAGACCCCGTCGAGCAGGCGTATATGCTCTCCGTCTCCTCGCTTGGCCTTGACCGCCCGCTCAAGAAGGATGCGGACTTTGCCCGCAACATCGGCAAGCGCATCGAGATCAAGCTTTTCGCACCGAAAGACGGCAAAAAAGAGTTCAAGGGCGAGCTGGCCGGCTTTGACGAAAACAGCATCGTCGTGCGCCTCGAGAGCGGCGAACTCACACTAGAGCGCAAAGCCATCGCGCTCGCGCGGCCTGAACTGATATTTTAAGAATTACGGGGCGTGTCCGCCGAAATGATCATCATAATCAAACGAAGCATTGTGGTAACACGGGATTATTTGTAAGGAGTAAGATAAGATGAACACAGAGTTTGTCGAAGCATTGAGCGCGCTGGAAAAAGAACGCGGCATCAGCAAGGATGTTCTGGTTCTCGCCATCGAAGCCGCGCTGACCTCGGCCTATAAGCGCAACTACGGCGCAAACGCAAATGTGCGCGCGCAGATCGACCCGCACAGCGGCGAGTTTCGCATTTACGCCTCCAAGACGGTTGTGGAGGATGTCGAAAACCCGATCAACGAGATCTCGCTTGAGGACGCTAAGCACGTCAATATGCTCTACGAAGTGGGCGACGTGCTCGAAGAAGAGGTCAAGGCGAAGGAGTTTTCGCGCATTGCGGCGCAGACCGCCAAGCAGGTGGTCGTGCAGCGCATCCGCGAGGCGGAGCGCGGCGTGATCTACGAAGAATACGTGGAAAAAGAAAATGAAGTGCTCACCGCTATCGTACAACGCGTGGAAAAGGGCAATGTTTACGTCGAGCTTGGCAAGACCGACGGCATCCTGACCCCGAACGAGATGATTCACGGCGAAACCTACGAGAACAACGACCGCATCAAGGTCTATGTGCTCGAGGTGCGCAAGGACAGCAAGGGGCCGCAGGTTCTCGTGAGCCGCACGCATCCGGGTCTCGTCAAGCGCCTGTTTGAGCTGGAGGTGCCGGAGATTCAGACCGGCGTGGTGCAGATTAAATCCATCGCGCGTGAGGCGGGCTTCCGCACAAAGGTTGCCGTTCATTCGACGGATATGCAGGTGGACGCGGTCGGCGCTTGCGTCGGCCAGCGCGGCGCGCGCGTAGAGCGCATCGTCAATGAACTGCACAACGAAAAGATCGACATCATCGAGTGGGATTCCGACTCGGCAGTCTATATCGCAAAGGCGCTCAGCCCCGCAAAGGTGCTGATGGTGTATATCAACGAAGATGAAAAAGCGGCGAAGGTCATCGTGCCGGACACCCAGCTTTCGCTTGCCATCGGCAAAGAAGGGCAAAACGCCCGCCTTGCCGCGAAGCTGACCGGCTGGAAGATCGACATCAAGAGCCAGGCTCAAGCGGAAGAGGCGATGGATGCCTTCTATCGCGAAGACGAAGAGAGCGAAAGCGAGGCGTAACGCTTGGCGAAGAAAATTCCAATGCGGATGTGCGTCTCCTGCCGGGAGATGCAGCCCAAGAAAGAATTGGTGCGCATTGTGCGCACGCCGGAGAGCACAGTAGTGCTCGACGCGACAGGCCGCGCCAATGGCAGGGGTGCGTATCTCTGCAAAAAGAGCGCGTGCCTCGAAAAGGCGATCAAGTCCCGCGCGCTGGAACGCGCGTTGGAGACGAAGATCGAGAGCGAAACCTACGAGACGCTGCGCGCGCAGTTTGCAAGCTATCATGAACAGCAAGCTCAATAACGCAATCGGGTTCGCGATGAAGGCGGGGCGCCTCAAGTCCGGCGATTATGTCACCGAGAAGCTGCTGCGCGCCAAGAACGCGAAGATTGCGCTGATCGATACAACCGCCTCGGATAACACGAAGGACAAATACCGCGACATCTGCAAGTACAGCGCAATCGAGCTCATCGAGGTCGAGGAGCTTGGCCGCTGGATCGGAAAACCCGGGCGCATGGTCGCTGCGGTGACGGACGAATCGTTCGCGCAGATGATACGGCGCGCACTGGAGCAAAACAAGACCGAACCGGAGCAGAACAAGACTGAATCGGAAGAACAGCGTTGAAAAGCGCCAGTATACTGAAAAATTAAAGACAAACGCGCATCCGCTAGCAAAAGACGCTAGTGTGATGAAACCGAAATTGACAAACGCGCATCCGTTTAATTTACAGGGCGGACTGCGAAAAACGCGGGGGTAACGACGTAAATGGCAAAAAACATTTTTCTCGAATCGGCAAACGGAATTCAGAAGACCACAAAAGAGCTTCTGGAGAAGCTGACGTTGACGCAGAGCTCCGTTGGAGAGCTGCTTGTTTCCGTTCGCCATTCCGAAAGCGAGCTTCTTGATAAGGAGGAGCAAAAGCGCAAAGCGCGCGAAGAACGCGAGCGCATGGAGCGCCTGCGTGAAATGCTCGACTCCGATCAGGATCACGCCGCACATGCCGGGGGGAGAGACGACGACGATCTGCCGCAGCAAAATCCGGTCGTCACGGCGGAAGCAACTGCAAAACAGGAAGCCGTGCAACCGACAGCCGTCGAAACACCCGCCGCATTGAAAAGCGCCGCTGAACAACCGGCGCACGAAGCGTCTGGCGCGGAGCCGCAAGCGCCGCAAGAGCCGCCAAAGCCGCAAGCAGCGCCGGAAGCGCCAAAGAAACCGGCCGGCAGCGGTTATGAAGCGCATGCCATTTCGCAGGACGACCGTCGCCGCCCGCAGCAGCAGGGCGACCGCGCGCCATACCAGCCGCGCCCGCAGCAGGGCGGAAACTATCCGCCGCGACAGGACGGCTTTCAACCGCGCCCGCAGCAGGGCGGTAATTACCCGCAGCAGGGCAACGGCTATCAGCCGCGCCCGCAGCAGACTGGCGGCTACACACCACGCCCGCAGGGGGGCGGCAGTTTCCCGCAGCAGGGCAACGGCTATCAGCCACGTCCGCAACAGGCCGGCGGCTACACGCCACGCCCGCAGGGAGGCGGCAATTATCCGCCGCGTCCGCAGCAGGGCGGCACAGGCCCGCGTCCGGGACAACCCGGCGGCTTTGCGCCGCGCGGCCCGCGCCCCGCAGGAACCGGTGCTCCGGCAGCGCCCGCTGCAGGCAGCAAAGAGCGCGTGAGTAATTACGATCCAAACAAGAGCGTTTATGCCCGCTCGAAAGAAGCGGATAAAAAGGCGAAGAATAAGAAAGCGATGTCGCGCGAAGCCGCGCCCAGCGCAAGCAACTGGGATGATGATTCGACGGGAAACCGCAAACTCAGACGCGGGCTCAAGCAACCCATGCGGCGGCCGGAACCCGTCGTGATTGAAAAGGCGGTGATCACCACGGAGACCATAACAGTCAAAGAATTATCCGAAAAAATCGGCAAGCCCGCATCGGACATCATCAAGAAGCTCTTTTTGCTGGGCATGCCTACGACGATCAATCAGGAGATCGATTTTGACACGTGCGAACTCGTTGCATCAGACTTTGGCATTGATCTAGAACTCAAGATCGCCAAGACATTTGAAGAAGTGCTCACCGATAGCGCTTCCGGCGAAACGGACGCAGAGGAACTGCTCAAGAGTCGCCCGCCGGTGGTCACCATCATGGGGCACGTCGATCACGGCAAGACCTCGCTGCTGGACGCGATTCGTAAAAGCAGCGTAACAGAGGGCGAAGCAGGCGGCATTACGCAGCACATCGGCGCGTATACCGTGACCTGCAACGAAAGACCGATTACATTTATCGATACGCCGGGCCACGAGGCGTTCACCTCCATGCGTGCGCGCGGCGCGCAGGTGACGGACATCGTCATCCTCGTCGTCGCAGCGGACGACGGCATCATGCCGCAGACCATCGAGGCGATCAACCACGCAAAAGCCGCGGGGGTGCCGATCATCGTTGCCATCAACAAGATGGACAAACCCGATGCAAACCCGGAGCGCGTAAAGCAGCAGCTCACGGAGTATGAGCTCGTCTCCGAAGAATGGGGCGGCCAGACCATCATCGTGCCTGTATCTGCAAAGAATCAGGAAGGCCTTGACACCCTGCTGGAGATGATTCTGCTGCAGGCGGATGTGTTGGAACTCAAAGCCAATCCGGACCGGCTTGCCAAAGGCACGATTATCGAAGCGAAGCTGGACAAAGGCCGCGGCCCGCTGGCGACCGTTCTCGTGCAAAACGGTACTTTGCGCCGCGGAGACACGATCGTTGCCGGCACAGCATACGGCAAAGTGCGCGCCCTGACCGACGACAAAGGGAATATGGTTACCGAGGCGGGACCCAGCACTCCGGTCGAGGTGCTTGGCTTTAGCGAAGTGCCTGCCGCGGGAGATATCCTCAACGTTGCGGAAGTAGACAAACTCTCGCGTCAGGTTGTCGAAGAGCGCCGCGATAAGATCAAGGCCGCGCAGCTCAAGAGCAAGAGCAAAGTCTCGCTGGACGATCTGTTTACGCAGATGGCGGCCGACGAGCTAAAGGACA
>JAUYTF010000215.1 GCA_030695285.1 Eubacteriales bacterium
AGATATTTTTATGATAATCTATAATTAATGGAATTATACGGGAGGTACAACCCTATGACACACACTCCCCCTACCCCCATCACCTCCTACATCCTCCAGTTCCCACCGGAAACGCAGCAAAAGCTCAACGATCTACGCGACGCGATACTCGAAGTCGTCCCCGAAGCCACGGAGAAGATCGCCTACGGCATCCCGACGTTCTTCCTCAACGGCAACCTTGTGCACTTCGCAGGCTACAAGCACCACATCGGCTTCTACCCCGGCGCAGACGGAATCGAGGCGTTTGCCGCCGAAATGGGCGCGTATCACTTCAGCAAGGGCGCGGTGCAGTTCCCGCTGGATCAGCCCCTGCCGCTGGAGCTCGTGAAGCGCATCACGGCTTATCGAAAAGAGCAAAACCTCGCCAAGAAAAAATAAATCAACTAGCGCGAGAATCCCTCGTAAAAATCATCTTGAAAAACGAAACAGCTCATCAGAAAATCCCCGCCGGGTCACCCGACGGGGATTGTTTATTTTGCGTGAACTGACTTGTTAGAAAAGCGTTTCGCCGATGGTTTCCGCAGCTTCTTCCGCCACTTCCGCAACGATTTCAGCGACCTCCCCTACGGTCTCTGAGACTTCCTCCACCACTTCCTTGACGGTTTCCGCCGACGCTTCGGCAGTCGCTTCGGCTATAGCTTCGGCCTGCGCCGTGTGGTTCTTCTTCCACACCGCAACGGCAAGGAGGGCGAACGCAATGGCCATGACATACACCGCGCCTTCGATGATCCAGACATTCACGCCGGAGCCTGAGAGAACCACCGCCACGGCGTTGACAAACAGATGCAGCAAAATCGCGAGCGGATAGAGCCAGAAGCGCTTGCCGTTTTTGGCCGCAAACCACACGAGCACCGAGAGCGAAATATGAATCGAGATCGCGGCGATGCGCTCCACCGCGCCGACGAGGAACATCCACGACGGCAGGTCGATGAGCTGCTGCGCCGCGTCCAGCCCGCCGAACGAAGGCGAGATGCCCGCGTTGAATTGCAGCGAGTAGACGATATTCATCACCATCGATACGCTCAGCAGAACGACCGCCTCAATGCTGCCGTGACCCGCACCGAACATGAGCGCGTTCTGATCGTTACCGCGCTTTTTGCGCAGCACGCTCTTGAAGGCGACATAGCGCCCCGTCTCCTCAAACAAACCCGCCATGAATCCGCCGACGAGGCCGTAAAACAGGATATTGCTTGTAATCGTCGTCCAGAGCGCGGTTTGCATGATGAAATAGTACGCGATCTGCTCCAGCACCAGCGCAAAGAGCACAAACGTGGCGCAGCCGATCCAGAACGGCAGTCGCTTTGCCCCTTTTTTGCGGAATAGGACGTACAGCGCCGCCGGAACGGCAATGCCGATGAGCGCGGAGAGCGCCATGGCAAGAATGGTCAGCGTCGGAATCGTGTTCTCCATATTGTTTCCCCCCATAGTCTTTTTGTGTTCTGCTTGAGATCGTTGTTGTTGCGCTGTTTTGCCCGCGCTGTGAAACGCTTGCCTCGCGCTTTGCCTGCGCTACTCCGTCTTGCCGTAGGTCTCCACACACCAGCCGCGGTTGTTGCATTTGGTGCAGGTCAGGTGCCGGGTCTTTGCCGTATGGTTGGCCCAGAGCATGTCGCGATACGCGGGCCGGAAGCGCGCGCCGCAGTCCGGGCAGATGTACAGCGTGTTTCTATAATACATCCGCGTGATGAGAATGCCAAGGGCAATCACGATCGGCCAGCACGCCGCAAACGGCCACCAGATGCCGGTTGTGATCCAAAGTATGGCACCGCCCCATTGCATGCCGGACATGACCATGCCGATTGCCAGCATCCCAAGGTGCAGCTTGTTGAGTTTCTTCTTTTCTTCCATCATGCGATCCATGTCCGCAATGGATTCAATCGAGATCATCTGCCCAGAGCGGATGGTTTCGCGCACGGTTTCCACCGCGCGATGCTGCCGCTCCAGCGCGCCCTGCTCATCCGCGATGCGCCGCTGTTGCTCTTCCAATAGAAGCAGCAGCACGCGCTCCGGTTTTTCGCTGGCAAGCACGCCCTGTATCGCGTCCAGCGAGAGACCGAGGGTTTTGAGCGCGCAGATCATGCGCATCTTGCGAAAGTCGCCCTCGGAGTAGAGCCGCCGCCCGCCCTCGCTGAGGTCGGATGGATGCAGGAGCCCGCGCGCGTCGTAAAACTGAACCGTTCGCACGGTGACGCCGCAGAGCCGGGCAAGTTCTCCGGTTGTGTAATCGGACATGTTTTTTCACCTCCTGAGCGGAGTGTAACGCATGACGTAGCGTCATGAGCAATAGGTGACGTAAGGGGATTTTTTTCTGCTTGTTGTCAAACTTTCATCTGCGCTCATTATATGCGCGGCGCATGCCGCTGTAAACAGCGTATTCACCGTCTGCGCGCGTCTCTGGCGCAGAAAAACGCCCGTTCACGGCGCAAGGGAATGCGGCATGGTTGTGGAGCGGGGGGGTGAGGATTGGATCAATCCAAGAATATATTTTTGAAACGGCATGAAGAGAATAATCCCCCTTTTCGACGGAATTCCTGCATGTTTCCGCGCTTTTTCCGCCCTCTGCCATTCTTTTGCCGCAATGGTTTGAAATAGATACGCAGCTAAAACACGACATATCTGCATTTGTAGTCTATTATTTTTACATAAGAGCAGCGATGTTTCGCTAGCTCCCGTGAAAGGGATTTGTTATGAGTATGTATCGTTTTATGCCGATGAGAATGATGGGCGGCCACTTATTCGGGCTGATTTTCTCCATTCTCCTCGTGGTCGGCATCGTATTGTTGATCGTATTTCTCACCAGCCGCAAATACAAAGCCCCCGCCGCCGCACATGCGCCCGCCGCATCTGGCGCGCCGGATCGCTTCCTCGCCATGCTCACCGAGCAAAAGGCGGCCTCCGGCATGGGCGCGCAGGAGTTTGAAGAGCGCAGGCTCATCCTCGAAGGCGCGCGCGCGGACAATCACGCAAACGCTCAGATCGTCGCCCTCAAGGAATGCTACGCGCGCGGCGAACTGACCACCAGCGCCTATGTGGAGGCGCGCATGAAGCTCAGCGGCGCCGATTGAGCGCAAACCAGCGTTTTTTACGCAGCAGGCGGGCGGACAGCGTTCTGCCCGCTTTCTGTTTTCGACTCCGTCACGCCTGCCGCCAGCGCAAGCGCCGAATGCTTTTTGCAAGATGGCAATCATTTGGCGTCAATATATAATTGGAAACGATTGTTTCCGCACGCGTTGCATGCTATATTGAACGAAGAGGAATCGATTCTGCAAAGGAGGGGCGCAAGATGCTGACCTACGGC
>JAUYTF010000221.1 GCA_030695285.1 Eubacteriales bacterium
GTTGAGCTTGCCAAGTATCGGCAGATCATCAAGAATGAGGGAGATCTGGAGAAAGTCATGTGGAAGAATGCGAACCGTATCTTCGGTCTTCATTTGGAATGACTGAGTAAAGAGAATGCTAATGAGGAGCTGTATGAAAAAACACGCCGCGCAGAAAAAGAATATTCCGGTTATGACCGTGTTCGCCATCGCCGCGGTTGGGATCGTTGTCGCTAGTGTTGCGCTGCTCTGGACGCTTCGAATTGGGAATTCAGCCAACGCCGAGAGAAAAGTATTGCGCGTCGGAGAGGAGAACTATACCATTGCGCAGGTGAATTTCTTTTTCTTCAGTGCGCTGGACGAGCTTGTTCAAAACGCAAGCGGCTATACGAGCATGCTTGGGCTGGACGCAACAAAGGATCTCTCAACGCAGCCATGCCCGCTCTCGGAAAATGGCGAGTCCTGGAAATCGTATCTGGTTCATCAGGTGAAGAACAGTTTGACGAAAGTTCACGTTCTATGCGCCGAGGCGGAGAAAAGCGGAGTTTCACTTGACGCCATTGCACAGAGTGAAATTAACTCCGAACTGAAGTACTACCAGTTTCTTGGGGAGAACGCGGGATACGACGACTTTGGCTCTTACCTGAGAGATACTTACGGTGAGGGTATGAGCGCGGATATCTTGCGTGGACTGCTGGAGAAGATCTATCTTGCGGATCAATATGAGCAAATCATGCGTGCGTCGTTTTCGTTTACAGACGAACAACTGCATCGTTTCTATGGCGAAAATGAATATCTTTACTCGCTTTATACTTATCTGTTTGCCTTTGTGGACGGTAGTAAGGATTTCAATGCGATTTCCGAGCTTCTCTCGGCGGTGCAGACGCCGGATGAGTTTGAGAAAGCCACTCTGGAGCAGACGGGTCAGGAATGCTATCACATGACGGACGTTAAGGGATCGGAACTGGGCGACCAATCGTCCGGGGATGTTGCTTGGTTGACAGCTGCAGAACGAAAAGCCGGGGAAACATTCGTCGGGAAGACCGAAAATGCCGGCTATGTGCTCTATTTTATTGATAAAAACGACAACGGTTTCTCAGCAGGGATGAATGAAGATTGGAAGACAGATGCAGTTTCCGCCATGCAGGAGGAGTTTTTCCAAATCTGGCTTTCCGAGGCAACGCAATCCTATGCGGTGAAAGAATATCATTCGATTGATCAAACGGGGAACCGTTGAGCGAAACGGAAAGGGACACGTAATGAAAATAGTAATCTTGGACGGCTACACACTGAATCCGGGTGACCTGAGCTGGAATGCGCTGGAGGCGCTTGGTGAACTGACGGTATACGACCGCACTGCATTGACCGATGAGAACGAGATTATTCGCCGCATCGGGGATGCAGAGGTTATTTTTACTAATAAAACACCGTTGAGCGCGCGTGTTTTTGAGACGTGCGAGGGCTTAACATACGTCGGCGTAATGGCGACGGGCTACAATGTTGTTGATATTGCCGCCGCAAAGGAGCGGGGGATCACGGTGACGAATATTCCAACCTACGGCACGGCGGCGGTCGGGCAGTTTGCCATTGCGCTGCTGCTCGAAATTTGCCATCACATCGGGCATCACGATGACGCAGTGCACGAAGGCCGCTGGCAGACCAACCCGGACTGGTGTTTCTGGGACTATCCGCTAATCGAACTGGAAGGAAAGACGATGGGCATCATCGGCTTTGGACGAATCGGTCAATCGACGGGAAAGATAGCTCAGGCGCTGGGCATGCGCGTGATCGCATATGACGCAATGGAGAACGAAGCTGGAAGAGCAATTGCTGAATATGTTCCGTTAGATACGCTGCTAAAAAAGTCCGACGTGATTACCTTACATTGTCCGCTGTTCCCGGAAACGCAGGGGATGATCAACATCGAGACCATCGCAAAGATGAAGGATGGCGTAATCATCCTCAACAACAGCCGCGGTCCGCTTGTTGTAGAACAGGATTTAGCGGACGCGCTCAACAGCGGTAAAGTATACGCCGCCGGGCTGGATGTGGTCTCCAGCGAACCGATTAAGGCAGATAACCCGCTGCTGAAGGCGAAGAATTGCATCATTACGCCGCATATCAGCTGGGCACCGAAAGAAAGCCGCCAGAGGCTCATGAATATCGCCGTGGACAACCTGAAGAGCTTTTTGGTCGGAGAACCTAAAAATGTCGTTTCCCGCTGAATCTGGTATGCATCGATGAAGAAGATCGCAGTCGTATCAGACTCATTTAAAGGGTCAATTACATCCAGCGAAATCTGTGACATCGTAGAGGAGGAGACCCGGCGGTTTTTTCCAGCGTGCGAGGTCGTCAGCCTTCCGGTTGCGGACGGTGGCGAGGGCACGGTGGATAGCTTTCTCGCGTGCATGCCAGGCGAGAAGATACTTGTCGAGGCCGCTGGATCGAATTTCGAGAGGCGAACGGCTTTTTATGGCAGGTTTGGAGAAACCGCGATCATCGAGATGGCAGCTGCGGCCGGTTTGCCGCTCGTCGGGGATGAGAAGAATCCGTCCAAGACGACGACCTACGGTGTGGGCGAGCTCATGCGACATGCTCTGGAGCATGGCGCAAAAAAGATGATCGTTGGCCTTGGAGGCAGCGCGACCAACGACGGCGGCTGCGGCGCGGCTGCGGCGATGGGAACCGTGTTTACAGATGCGGGCGGGAAGGTGTTTGTTCCTACTGGCGGGTCTCTTTCAAAGATTGCGCGGATCGACCGTTCGGAGACAACACGCCTGCTTAGTGACGTTGAAGTGGTTGCCATGTGCGATATTGATAACCCTATGCATGGCACGCTCGGTGCCGCATATGTCTTTGCTCCGCAAAAGGGCGCGGATGCGGCGATGGTCACGCTGCTGGATGGCGAGCTTGCCGCACTGGAGGCAATCATGATACGCGAGCTGGGGGTATCGGTAGCAAAGATGCCCGGCGCAGGCGCGGCAGGGGCAATGGGCGCGGGTGTTGTGGCGTTCTTTGGAGCAACATTGAAGCCCGGCATTGAAACGGTGCTGGATACGGTTCGTTTTGAGGAGCGCGTTGCCGGTTCGGACCTTGTAATCACCGGCGAAGGTAAACTGGACAACCAGAGCCTGCGCGGCAAGGTGGTCATCGGCGTTGCACGCCGCGCCAGAAAAATGAGAGTTCCGGTGATCGCGGTTGTAGGGGATGTAGGCGATGACACGGATGAAGCTTATGCTGAAGGCGTGAGCGCTATCTTTAGTACAAATCAACTTGCAATTCCATTTTCCGAAGCGAAGATGAGAAGTAAGAAAGATTACCGATCTACTGTTTCTAATCTCCTGCGGTTCATTAAAGCATGTGGGTCTCAATTATAAAACCACTCTGAAATATACAGCAAAAGGAGGGTATCACATGCTGATTGATTTAACGCTGCGCGTAACGCCTCAAATGATCGCAGATGCGGAGGGAAACGAAAAGAAAGCCTTTACAGGGCATCTTGGCACCCACTTTGACGTGATGAACAAAGAGTTCCCGCTCATCTATACAGAACTTCTGGGTATCGTATTTGATGTATCAAAAGTGCTTGAGCGGGAGATCGATGTGTCAGATATCAATGTTGGCGCGATTGGAGATGCAAAGTTCATCGCGTTTTACAGCGGCATGATTGAACGCGAAACTTATGGTAGCGTTGCCTACTTCAAGGAACATCCTCAGTTGAGCCATACGTTAATTGACACATTGCTTGAGAAGAATATCAGTATTATTGGAGTTGACTTTGCTGGCTTGCGACGAGGTTCGGAGCACACTCCGAAGGATCAATACTGTGCGGATCATGGCGTTTTCATTGTCGAGAATTTGGTGAACCTTGGAGCAGTTTTACTCAGTAATCACCACTTCACAGCTAGGACTTACCCGATGAATTTCAGCGATATGACGGGGCTTCCATGCAGGGTGATTGCGGTGGTATAGTTCAAGTGCAAAGGGCTTGAGCAATATCAACTAAGAAGCTATTTTGTAATCATTAGAGTTTCAGAATACGCTGGTGTGCACTTCGGAATGATGGCACATCAGCTTGTTTTGAATATCGCGAATGTTTTCTCAAGGAAGTCAACTTACGGC
>JAUYTF010000238.1 GCA_030695285.1 Eubacteriales bacterium
AAGAGTCATACAGACCCTTGGAGTAGGTGTCCGCTGCGCAGTAGACCACGCCGACGTCGGTGTAGCCCGCGCTCTTGGCGTAGTAGGCCGCGATGGCGCCCTGGAAACCGTCTGCATAGCAGGCACGGAACACGTAGTCATCTTCGGTTGTGATGCTGTCGGCCGTTGCGGACGGCGTGAGCAGGACGACGCCTTCCTCGTTGGCAGCTCCGGTGATCGCGGAGGTGCAGCCCGAGGTGACGGAGCCGACGATGAGGCCAACGCCCTGAGACACGAGCGAGTTGAACGCGTTGAGCGTCTCTGCAGGGTCAAACTGGTCGTCGGTGTTGATGACGGCGATCTGTTGGCCAAGGATGCCGCCCGCTGCGTTGATTTCGCTGACCGCGAGATCCACGGCAGTGGTCACGGCCGCGCCGTATACCGCAAGCGCGCCGGTGTTCGGCGAGATGACGCCGAGGGTGATGCCATCGCCAGCCGGCACTGCTTCTTCAGCGGCGGGGGCTTCAGCGGCGGGGGCTTCCGCCTCGGTGGCTGCTGGGGCGGGTGCTGCGCAGGCGACCACGCTGAATGCGAGGGCCAGGACGAGCAGCAAACTGAAAAGTTTCCTCATTTTCGAATTCCTCCTTCGATAATAAACAAAATTGGCTATGACTATCCTGTTAATAATCACACGCCAATGTGTTATGCATGATTATAAAGAACGGCGAAAGTATTGTCAATATATTATATATGTTTAGTTTCATATAAAATACCATGTTATTGGAGTTGGAAAGGCGCTTTTCGCAACAATAACGCCAAGAATTGTATAAAAACGAAAAATGACCGCTTCTATGCGTGCGGTTTTTGCACCTGCCGATCGCATTTTTCATACCCTGTATCTATGCACTGTCACGCGCTTCAGCACAAAATCTGGAAAACAGCCGCTTTACGGTCGTTATTTTGTGTGTGCTGAAACACAAGTCGAATGCATAAACGCTGAAAAAAAGCATAATTACGCAAGAGACGGCTTGCGGCGATGTTGCGGATCATTTGGGTAAACAGAGGCA
>JAUYTF010000243.1 GCA_030695285.1 Eubacteriales bacterium
GACGCTCTTTCTCAACAGCAAAAAAGCGGTCGTCAATGTGGATGACCCCTATTCCGGCCGGATTATGGAGGGGCTCACCATCCCCATTCTGACCTTTGGTGTGCGCGACCGCGCAGACATCTCCGCTACGGATATCGACATCACGACGGACGGTGTTCGTTTTGACTTGCACACGCCGGAAGGCGAGGTTTTCATGAACCTTGCAATCCCGGGGCTGTTTTCCGTGTTCAACGCGATGGGCGCGGTTGGCATGACGCTTGCCAGCGGCATGAAACTCAGCGCTGTCAAAGCGGGGCTGGAGTCGCTCACGAGCGTTTCCGGCAGATTGGAGCCTGTAAAGACGAACCGGGACTTTTCGGTATTCGTCGACTACGCCCATACGCCGGACGCGCTGGAAAACGTGCTCAAGACGGTTCAGCAGTTTGCCAAAGGCCGCGTGATCTGCGTCTTTGGATGCGGCGGCGACAGAGACCGCGCCAAACGCCCGATCATGGGCGAGATCGCGGGCCGGTTTTCGGAGTTTGCGGTGATTACGAGCGACAATCCGCGCACGGAAGACCCGATGGCGATCATCGAGTCCATCGAGGAAGGCGTGAAACGCAGCGGCACAAAGTACGCCGTAATTGAAAACCGGAAAGAAGCGATTCGTTACGCGCTCTCCGCCGCGCTGAGCGACGACGTGATCATGATCGCCGGAAAAGGACACGAAAACTATCAGGAGATCAAAGGCACGAAGTATCACTTCGACGACAAAGAGATTGTAGAAGAGCTGCTCACGGAGCTGTAAACAACGGAACGGAATGCATCCCGCATCCGCGCGCGAGACTGACTTCGCCGGATGCGGGTTTTGTTTGCCCGGAGAGATATGAAAAAAAGCGACTGAGGCGGCGCTCTGATTTGGGGATTGTCCAGTACTCGTCTTCGGGGGTATAATACCAGTATGCTGCAAATACTCATGACCGCGCTCACGGCGCTTGTGATCGTCCTGCTGCTTGGCCGGTTTGTGATCCCCATGCTCGCGCGGCTCAAGCCAGACCGGACGGAACGGGAAATCGTCCCCGAACCTCCGCCGCAACAGACGACCAAGAAAAAACAATTACCCTCGCCAAAACCAAAAGCGCCAACCATGGGCGGCGTACTGGTGCTGCTTTCTGTCTCGATTGCGACGCTGATCTTTGGCCTAAACGGGATGGAGTTTGCGCTGCCTGTGCTTGTTGCGACGCTTGCGTTTGGCGTGCTTGGATTCGTGGATGATTTTATGCGCGTGCGCGATCCGGACGGAATCGGTCTGCGCGCAGCCGTAATGCTGGGGATTGAGCTTGTTATCGCGGGGATTATCGCCATCTGGGCTTACCGCTCGCCCCTGATTGGCTCGGCATTGTATCTGCCGATATCCGGCGGGGAATGGGAGATCGGCATTTGGTATGTCCCGCTTGTGATCGTAACGATTCTGGCGGAGGTGAACGCCGCGTATTTGAGCGAGGAGATGGACGGCCTGGTCACGAGCGTGAGCACGGTTTACGCGCTGGCGCTCATCGCGATTCTGGCAGCGCTGGCAAGCGTTGCCTATCAAGACGGAGAACTGCTGCTGGGGGATAACCTTTCGGGCGGTATGATATTTGCGGCGGCAGTGGCTGGCGCGGGCGTCGGATTTTTGCGCTACAATACATATCCCGCGCGGGTGCAGGCCGGCTCCTCCGGCTCCTTTGCGTTTGGCGGCGCGGTTGCGATGCTGGCCATTCTCAGCCGTTCGCTGCTCCTTCTGCCGCTCATGAGCTTTTGCCTGCTGGCAAGCATCGGCTCCATCGTGCTGCAGGCGTTTAGCAGAACGCGCGAGGGCGGAAAGAAGCTCTTCCGCGCGGTGCCGATCCACCGGCACTTTGAGTTAACCGGGCATCCGGCACCGCAGATTACGAGCATGTATACCATACTCACCGTGGTGATCTGCGCGGTCTGCCTGCTGCCGTATTTTCGATAATCATATTCTCATTTTGTAAATCGACTGACTTGATCTGACGCACTGCGCGAACGCGTGTAGGCGTACTTTTCCGGAGGCAATGGAAGCATGGAACAACGCAAAAAAGCGCTCATCGTCGGCATGGCAAAAAGCGGCGTCGGCGCGGCAAAACTACTCAGCGCAACGGGCTGGGATGTGATCATCAGCGATAAAAAAAGCGAGATAGAGGGACTGGATTGCGCGCTGAGCGGCGTAAGCGTCTCCTGGCGGCTCGGCGAAGACCCGCAGACGCTGTTTGACGGCGTTTCGCTCATCGTCATCAGCCCGATCATTCCTATGACGGTGCCCTTCGTTGGCGCTGCGCAGGCGCGCGGCATCGAGGTCATCAGCGAAATCGAGCTGGGGTATCGCTACAGCCGCGCGGAGTTCGTTTGCATCACCGGCACAAACGGAAAGACGACCTGCACCGCGCTGACGGGCGAGATCTTCAAAAACGGCGGGCGGCATACGTTTGTGCTCGGCAACATCGGCGTGCCGATCACCGAGCATGCGCTGGAGACACGCGAGGGCGACGTGGTGGTCGCCGAAACCGCGGGATTGCAACTGGAAGGCAATGTGCGCTTTCACGCGCGCGCGGCAGGTGTATGCAATATCACGGAAGATCACTTGGACCACTTTGGCACGATGGAGCGGTATATCGCCGCCAAGTGCAAGATATTCGACCACCAGACGGCAAATGACATCGCGGTGCTCAACTACGACGACGCGGTGGTGCGCGACATGGCGCGCTTAACACCCGCGCGTGTCTACTATTTCTCGCGCAAAAGCGAGGTGCCGCGCGGGTTGTTTCTGCGCGGTGAAACGGTCATCTATCGCGATGAAGACGGCGAAAGCGAGCTGATTCGCGCAGACGAGATCAAGATTCCCGGCGGGCATAATCTCGAGAACGCAATGCTCAGCGCGCTGCTTGCGCTCGGCATGGGCATATCTGCAGATGCGGTGCGCGAGACGCTGCGGGTTTTTCCCGGCGTGGAGCATCGCATTGAGTTCGTGCGTGAGTTCGATGGCGTGCGCTACATCAACGATTCCAAGGGAACAAACCCGGACTCGACCATCAAGGCGATCCAGGCGATGACGCGGCCGACGGTGCTCCTTCTCGGCGGTTTTGACAAGCATAACGATTTTCACGAGCTGTTTGAGCAGTTTCGCGGCAGCAAGCTCAAGGCGATTGTCGTGCTCGGCGAAACCAAGCAGAAAATTCTGGATACCGCGCGGGACACGGGCTATCTTGGTTACTGCCACGCGACGGGTACATTTGAAGACGCGGTTTCCTGCGCGCGTGTGCTCGCCGCTCCCGGCGACGCGGTGCTGCTCTCGCCTGCCTGCGCAAGCTGGGATATGTTTGACAACTTCGAGCAGCGTGGCAGTGTGTTTAAAGAGATCGTCCATCGGTTTGAGTGACATTATAAAAACGCGGCTCAGCGGGTTGCGAGTCATTCTCGAGCTTCCTGAAGCAATCAAAAAACAGAGAAAATCTCTCGGAGTTAATCTAAAATATTCCGAAGAAATATCGAGCAAATATCAGCAGAGTCTTGCGGATAGCAAGATTGAGCATTCCCGCGTCAGCGGCCTTTGGGGAGCGAGAGCATAAACTCGCTTCCTGCGCCAACAACGCTGCTCACGCGGATATCCCCGCCGTGAGCTCTTGCAATCGCAAGCGCAATGGCAAGACCGATGCCGCTGCCGCCGGTTTCGCGGCTCCGGGAGGGGTCTGCGCGATAAAACCGCTCAAAGATATACGGCAAGTCTTCCGCTGCGATGCCGCAGCCGGAATCACGCACGAAGAGGATCGCCCGATCCGCTTCGTTTTTTGTTTCCAGCGCAATACTGCCGCCGGCGGGGGTGAATTTCAGCCCGTTATGCAATAGATTGATGATGATCTGTCCGATCTTATCCCGATCAGCCAGCACTGGCGCCGTCGCACCGAAACACGATAGAGAGACGTTCTTTTGCCTTGCCGCGCTCTCAAAATTGCATACCGCCTGCGTGGCGAGCTGATGCAGATCGAGCGGTTCGCAATTGAGCACGAGCGCGTCAGACTCATAGCGCGAGAGCGCGCCAAGCTCATCCACGAGCTTGTTGAGGCGCAAAATCTCCTCGCGGCAGCTTGAGAGGTGCGCCTCGTTTGGCGCCCAAATGCCGTCCAGCATAGCCTCAACCGTGCTTTGCAGCGTCGTGAGCGGCGTGCGCAGCTCGTGCGCAACATCCGCCGTCAATCGTTTTCTCAAGAGCTCCTGCCGCTCCAGCGTGTCGGCGAGGCTGTTGACTGCATCCGAGAGCGCGGTGAGTTCCGCGGTGCTCTCGTTGGCCGTGAGGCGTTCACCATAGTCTCCTGCCGCAATCTGGCCGGCTGCATGGATGACATCCGAAATCGGTTTTGCGAGTCTTCGCGCAAGATATGCGCCGAGCACAACACAAGCTGCCAGCGAAACAGCACCCGCGATGAGCAGTAGGCGGTTGAGCGCGCTTAAAAACTGCAGGTCTGTATCGCTGAAGTAAAACGGGCCATAATAGCCGATGGAGATAGTGCCGACCATCTGCCCGTTTGCGATGGCGGGATAGCTTTTCTCCTCATAGCCGCCCTGAAAGTTAGACTGAAAGGACTGCATATTTTGCGCCATGTTTTCAAGAATCAGCAGACACATGCCGTTGTTATGCACCTGCGCGTCCCAAAGCACGGTGCCATTCTCGTCCTCAACGCGCAGAATGAGGCCGTTTGCGAGCAGGCTCATGCCCGTTCCATCCAAGCTCGCCATATTCCAGCGCCCGCCGGAATGGACGTAGAGATCCGTCACCTGATCAACGGTATCGGATATCGTTTGATTCAGCCGATTGACGGTATAGTCTTCAAACTGCTTGCCGAAAAAAACATTGGCAAACAGGCCGACGAGCGCGAGGGATAACAGCGCGATCATCAGAAAAGCGAGCGTGAGTTTGATGCGTAAGGACATCGGTTTCATGTTTCTCCTCCGCCGAAGCGGTAACCCACGCCGTGTACGGTAATGAGATAGCGCGGCTGTTTCAAGTCCGACTCAATCTTCTGCCGGAGGTTTTTGATGTGGGTATCGATCACGCGATCATACCCCTCATAATCATCCCGCAGTGCCAAATAAATCAGCTCATCGCGCGTGAAGGTTCGGCCCGGATGAGACGCAAGCGCAAGCAGCAGGCTGTATTCGCTCGGCGTTAGCGTCACCTCCTCGCCGTCGCGATAGACCATTCGTGCGGCGGTGTCTAGCACGAGCCGTCCGCCGCCGAACCGAAGCGCTACGGGTTGCAATGCTGCTGCGCGGCGGAGCACGGCGTGCACGCGCGCGACCACCTGCCGCGGGCTAAACGGCTTTATCACATAATCGTCCGCGCCGATGGCGAGGCCGCCGAGGATGGATGCTTCCTCCGTCTTTGCCGTGAGCATGATCACGGGCGTGTTGCCGCGCGCGCGGATTTCGCGGCAGACATCCTCGCCGGAACGCTTTGGCAGCATGAGGTCGAGCAGCACAAGCGCGGGGGAGAGCAGCGCATGCAGCCGCAGCGCTTCCTCGCCGTCGGCAGCGCAGACAACGGAGAACCCCTCCCGTTCCAGATAGGATTTGAGCACATCGGCGATCTTTTGCTCGTCTTCTACGACGAGTATGGTTTCTTTTGCTGTCATATGACTCCTCGAAAAACGCGGTTTAAACATCTGCTCTGATTCAGCATACGCCCAAACCGCGCCAAAGACAACATTACGATTCGAGGGAATACGGCTTTAGCAGTACGTCGAAGTCCTTGCCTGCGTCATCCTGCATGGTCATGAAGACCCAGCCGTCGATGTTTTGCACGTCGATGCCAAGATCGGCAAGCGGTTGTGCCGCGAGGATAAAGACGAGATCCTTATCGTTTTTGGTGTGATCTTTTGCCCATTCGATCTTTCCTGCGGGGAGCGCGATGCCGTAGTGATCGAGCGCCGCGTGATAGCTCAAAACGGTGCGCTCGGCCTTCACGCTCTCAAAAAGTGCATCGGTCAGCGTGGCTTTTGCGCCAGTGCCTGCGCCAAAGTCGGCGACAAGGTAGAGGAAAGCGCTATCCGCGCGATAACCCTCGCCGAGCGCGGAGGGGTCAAGCCCCGCATCCACAAACGGCTGGAGCGGCGTCTGGAGGACGAGGTCCTCCGCGCCGGTCAGGCTGTAATCATGGCTGACCTTCAATGTCGTCTCCCCGTCTGCGGTGAGATGGAAATAGCCGTCTTGGACAGTGTTATCCGTAACCAGGTACGGGAACGCTTCGATTATCGTATTCAAAGACGCGGGGCTGTCCCGCAGGATAACATCAAACGATGTGCAGCCGGTGAGCAGTGCCACCGCAAGCGCAAACGCGATCGTAAGAGTGATGCTTTTTTTCATAGTGGGAACGTCCTTTCTGGTGATTTGTCTTTCGGGGGTATTTGTCTTTCGGGGGTATTTGTCTTTCGGGGGTATTTTTCTTTCGAGACTATTTGTCTTTCGAGACTATTTGTCTTTCGGGGATATTTGTCTTTCGAGACTATTTGTCTTTCGGGGGTATTTTTCTTTCGAGACTATTTGTCTTTCGGGGATATTTGTCTTTCGGGGTTATTTGTCTTTTGGGTATTTGTCTTTCGGGGTTATTTGACTTTTTGGGTTATTTGTCCTTTAGGTGAAAGCGCTTTAACCGCAGCGCATTGGTGACGACCGAGACGGAGCTGAGCGCCATGGCGGCGCCTGCAAACATCGGCGTGAGCAGCGGGCCGCCAAACGCGTAGAACAGCCCCGCAGCAAACGGAATGCCGACGACATTGTATGCAAACGCCCAGAAGAGGTTCTGGCGAATGTTGCGAATGGTCGCGCGGCTCAGCGCGATGGCAGCGCTGACGGCGGTGAGGTCTCCGCGCATGAGGACGATGTCTGCAGATTCCACTGCAACGTCTGTACCCGTTCCGATCGCCATGCCGACGTCCGCCTGCACAAGCGCGGGCGCGTCGTTGATACCGTCGCCAACCATGGCGACGCGTTTGCCTTGCGCCTGCAGCTTTTGCACCTCTTGTGCCTTCCCGTCAGGGAGGACATCCGAGAGGATATGATCGATGCCGACGCTTTTTGCAACCGCGTGCGCGGTGCTTGCGTTGTCGCCCGTGAGCATGTAAACGTCCAGTCCGAGTGATTTGAGCTGTGCCACTGCGTGCCTGCTTGTGGCCTTTGGCGCGTCTGCCGCAGCCATGAGCGCGGTGAGCACGCCATCGACTGCGATATACATCAGCGTCCGGCCCGCGCCGGAGAGCGCGACCGCGTCACCGGTGGATCGAGAAATGTCGATATTGTGTTCCGTAAGCAACTTTGCGCTGCCCGCAAGCACGCGGCGGCCTTGCACGCTCGCCTCGATTCCTCTCCCCGGAATGGCGCGGAACTGCTCCGGTTCGTCGAGCGGGAGATCGCGCATCTGCGCGGCGGAGACGATGGCTCGCGCGATGGGGTGCTCCGATCCGCGCTCAGCTGAGGCCGTAAGCAAAAGAACGCTTGCCTCATCGTCCTGCGTATAGCGGATGATATCGGTGAGCTCCGGCTTGCCCTGTGTGATGGTGCCGGTTTTGTCCAGTACGACGGCATCGATGCTATGCGTGGTCTCCAGTGCCTCGCCGCCCTTGATCAATACGCCGAGCTCCGCGCCTTTGCCCGTGCCGACCATGATGGCGGTCGGCGTTGCAAGGCCCAGCGCGCAGGGGCAGGCGATGACGAGCACGGTCACGAAGATGTTGAGCACGAAATCAAAGTCCTGTCCGGCCAGCGCCCAGATCGCGGCTGAAACGACCGCGATGCCGATCACGGCGGGCACGAAATAGCCGGAGATCACGTCCGCGAGTTTAGCAATAGGCGCTTTTCGCCCTTGCGCTTCCTCCACAAGATGGATGATTTTCGACAGCGCAGTATCCTCGCCGACGCGGGTCACGGTAAAGCGCAGCAGCCCTTCGCCGTTGATGCTGCCGCCGGTGACGGGTGAGCCGGGCTGTTTTTCCACGGGGAGGCTTTCGCCCGTGAGCATGCTTTCATCGACGCTGGACGCACCGTCCTGCACGGTTCCGTCTACAGGGATCGCTGCGCCGGGGCGCACGTATACGACATCGCCCACGGAAACTTCGTCGAGCGAAACCGTCAGCTCGACACCATCTTTTATGATAACGGCGGTTTGCGGACGGAGATTCATGAGTTTTTTAATCGCCTCGGAGGTTTTGCTCTTGCTGACGGCTTCGAGGTATTTGCCGACCATGACCAGCGTAATGACCACGGCGGCGGACTCAAATTAGAGATGCTGTGCAAACCTAAAATCGCCCAGATAGATCATCACTGTGGCGTATACGCCGTATAAAAACGCGCTGCCGGTGCCGATTGCCACGAGGGTATCCATATTCGGCGCGCCTTTGATGAGTGTTTTGAATCCGACGCGGAAAAAGCGTCCGCCGGCGAGCATCACCGGGAGGGTTAGAACCAGCTGCGCCAGCGCGAACACGAGCGGGAACTGGTGCGGGTTTAAAAAGAGCGGCAGCGGCACGCCGAGCACGGGAAACATATGCGCCATGGCGATATAGAGGATCGGGGCTGCAAACACGATTGCTACGATGAGACGAAAGCGCATGCGCAGGAGCGCTTTTTCGCGCTTCTCCTGCTCCAGATCGCGCGCGTCCTCTCCGGCAAGATCGAGCGGCGTGTAGCCCGCGTTTGTAATCGCTGCGCGGATCTGCGCGAGCTTTACTTGCGCAGGATCATAGGAGAACGCCGCGCGGTTGGTTGCCAGATTGACGGAGGCTTCCCAAACACCGTCGAGCTTGTTGAGCGCGCGCTCCACGGCAGACGAGCAGCTTGCGCATGTCATGCCGTCTACGCCGAGTTCTGCGCGCTTGCGCGTCTGCGGGGCGACGAGCCCGTAGCCCGCGTTTTCCACGACGGTTTTGATCTCGTCAAAGCCGAGTTTTGATTCGTCAAAAGTCACGCGCAGGGTTTCGGTTGCGAGGTTGACATCTGCGCTCGTCACGTCAGCCATCTTTGAGACGGCACGCGCAACGTGCGCCGAGCAGGCCGATCAGGTCATGCCGGTGACTTTGTAAGATTGTTCCTTCATATGTTACCTCCTTAGCCGCAGCAACTGCCGGGCAAACTGGTCGTGTCAAGATTTGGCGCGACGGCATCGGCCGCGGGTACGGCGGTCGCCGCGGGGGAATCATTCCCTCCAAAACCTCCATAGAGGTCATCCACCACGAGTATACGCCCGTCGAGCATGCCCATCCAGCACGTGTAGGGGATAAGACCTGCTTCATCCGGCGTAAACTGGATTACGTTGTCACCCGCTATCAGTGTCTTTTTTACATTGAAAGACGGGAATACAACGGTTTGATTGCAGCCGTTGATTGCGCTTTCCTCCGCGGTGATGGTCAGCTCCACCGGAATGCCATTTTGCACGATGATAAACGGATAGACCGAGGGGTTCAGGGAAGCCTGAATTTTCTGCACCCCATTATCCAGTGTAGCGGGCAGATAGCCTTTGTCAAGCGCCTGCTGCACCAGGGAGCCGGAGCTCTCCTGCGCGTCGGCCGCAGAAGCTGCCTTAGGCGCGCCTAAGGCGGCTGTCGTGCGCAAGCCGAAGAGCGAAACTGCGCTTGTGGCCATGACAACGGCAAAGAACACCACGAGCACCGCGCTAACGCGCTGGATCACATTGGCAAACTTGCCTTTTAGCGAGGAGAAGAGCGCGCCTGCGCCAAGCATGAGCGGCACGGTGCCGAGCGAAAAGAGCAGCATGGAGAGCGCGCCGGTCAGGGCAGAGCCTGTCGCGAGGGCGTAGAGCTGCATGGCCTGCAGTGGGCCGCAGGGCATAAACCCGTTGAGCAAACCTACCACGAGCGGACCTTTTCCTGCGCTTGCCTTGCCAAGCGGTTTTGCCAGGAATGACGGCATGCGCGGTGTGAGCCACCACGGCAGCCAGCCGAGCATGCTTAGCCCCATGAAGAGCATGCCAAGCGCGGCGAGCGCAAGCAGAGCTGCCTTCACCGGTTCGCTTAGGAACAGCACGGAACCGATGCCGCCGACGATGCCGCCGATTACGGTATATGCAATCACGCGGCCAGCGTTATACAGGAGCGGGTTTCTCAGCCTACTGCCGGAGGTTGCGCGCGTACCGACGCTCTGGGAAAGATTGATACCGCCGCACATGGCCACGCAGTGCACACTCGTCAAAAGCCCCGTTAAGAACAGCGCCGATAGTGAGATCGTGCTGTCGATCTTCGGAATATACCCGAAAAAATCAAAGCCGACTGTGAAGCGCAGAATGAGATACAGCGCGAGGATGATGAGCGCGACGGGAATCACTTTTGAAAGCGGCTGCGCTTTTTTGGTTTGACGCTTAACGTGATAGCCCTCGGCGGCGATGGCATCGGTGACGGCAGAGACGAGGGTGTCGTCGTCGATGAGATCCGAATCATACGTCACTTCGAGACGATTGCGTGAAAACGACGCGATCGCGCTTGTTACGCCGGGAACGCTGCGTGCGGCCTTTGAAACGCGCATTTCGCAATGCCCGCAAGTCATGCCGGAGACGGTAAACGCATGTTTTTTGTCCATGGATGACATCCTTTCGAACGGTAGAGGTTAGCTCGCAAATCTGTTTGAGAGCGAGCATCAGGGGCATGGTTGTTCTAGGGATATCTTAATTGTTTGATGTGAAGATTTTATGTAGAATTACGTTGCGAACTTCGATCGCAAATGCATCAGAACAGCTGCTCGCTTTGCATCAACGCAAAAAGAAACGCCCGCGGGCGTTTCGGCCC
>JAUYTF010000247.1 GCA_030695285.1 Eubacteriales bacterium
ACAATGATAGAAGAATATAGTAATCGGGGGAAATATGCCCGTGGGAGAATCGCTGCGCAGTCAGTTATTCATAAACTCCGAAAAGGTAGGCGACTTCGTCGAAATCACCTTGCCTCTGACCGGGGAAGATGAGGAAGCCGAAATTGCGCGCATCCACTATTTGGAAGCTGGCGTCGGCGAGCCGCTGCTATTGATTCATTCGATCGGACAGTCGCTTTATACATGGCGAAATGTCTTTGCCGAACTTTCCGACAACTACCGCGTGATCGCCATCGACCTGCCGGGGCACGGATATTCATCCCGGCCGGATACGTTCACCTACACCGCGGACGACTTTGCCTTTGTTTTGAATGCGTTTCTGGATGCGCTCAACATCAAGTCCGCCCATATGGTCGGGTTTTCGATTGGTGCTATGTATATGATGCGGCTTCTCTCGCTCTATCCAAAGCGCGTTGCAAACAGCGTTGCCATCTCGCCCGGTGGGATCACCGAGCACATGCCAAAGCTCATCCACAACATGCAAAAGCCGATGATCGCCACCTTTGCACGAAATATCTACACCGCAAGCGATGTCAGAAAGCTGCTGCTGGAATGTGTCGCCGACCCCGCGCTGATCGACGATTATGTGGTCAAGCAATACTACGAGCCGATATCGGACGGGCTATCCCGAGAGGCGCTCATGTATGCGCTGCGCAACTACGATCAGGAGTGCATCGCAGAAGGGCTTTTGCCAGTAGAGCATGAAATTCTCATCCTCTGGGGCAAAAACGACCGCTGGCATCCGCCGTCCGGCAGCGTCTATTTCCAGAGCATACTGCGCGCCGGACGCTACTACCTCGTGCGCAACGCGGGGCATCTCCTGCAAGAAGAGGCGCCTATGAAGCTCTTAGAGATTCTCTACAGCTATATACCGCCCGCCGTGCCGAGCTATGATGTGTATCGCTACACGCAGAATATTGCGGAAGACCAAGAATGATCGCGGCGTTTGATCTGGGCGATGTGGTGCTCATGAAAAAGCCGCACGCGTGCGGCGAGAACGAGTGGACGATCATTCGCGTGGGCGCGGATATCAAGATCAAATGCAACCATTGCGGGCGCATCGTGATGCTCGATCGCGCGGACTTTGTACGCATGGGCAAGAAAATACTGATCAAAAAAGAACAGCCGTTAGAAGCGTAAACAAGCGTGCAAAGACAAGCTCGAATAAAGACAGACGGGAACAACCGAGTGAAGCGTAGAACCTTTACGCAGAGCCAGATTCGATATCTGCGCGATCGCGCCGAAGAACAATATGAAAACATGCGTGGAGCACGTTCGTTTCGAAACGTGTCCTTTTTGATGTACATCGCGCTGGTCGTGCTTGTGGCGCTTACCATCCGCTCCTTTATCGCGGAGCCCATTCGCGTGGAGGGGGATTCCATGATTCCCACCCTGGTACACAACGAGGATATGCTCGTAGAAAAGATGAGCTATTGGGTCAACGATCCGTTGCGTGGGGACATTATCATCTGCTTTTATCCCGGCTATATCGAGAGCTGCGTCAAGCGCGTCATCGGCCTGCCTGGCGAGACCGTGGAGATCCGGGACGGCATATTCTATATCGATGGCATAGAGCTGGATGAAAGCCCGTATTGGAGCGGCGAAATCATTGGGGAGATGAACCCCGTCACCGTCACTGCGCGCCATGTGTTTGTGGTTGGCGACAACAGAAACGGCAGCAAGGACAGCCGGAATCCTTCCGTCGGCAGCATTCCGTATGCCAAGGTGGTCGGCCGCGTGGTCGCCGTGGTCTATCCCTTTCACGAGTTTAAAACCTTTTCGCGGGTGATTTACCCGTGAGCGAGTCGCGCAAACGCCGCCGCACCGAAGGACGCGCGCGAACCTATCGAAACGCAAGGCGAATCGGATGGCTGTTTTCCGTGCTGGTCGCGATAGCCGTTCTGGGTCTTGTGTTTTTTGTCTGGCTCGCTCCGCTGCGCATTGTCGATGAAAGCATGTCGCCAGCGCTCAGCAGCGGCGAGGTTGTTCTTTGTGATCGGCTCGGTAAGTTTGTGCGCATGCCGGAGCGCGGCGATATCGTGCAGTTTTCCACCGACGACGGGCTCTTCATCAAGCGCATCGTCGGCATGCCCGGCGAGACCGTGGAACTGGTGGAAGGGCGCGTCTTTATCAACAGCATCCCGCTCGACGAGAGCAGCTATGCCGTCAACTATGTCGGCGACATGCCGCCGGTGGATGTGCCTGCGGGCAGCGTCTTTGTGCTGGGTGACAACCGGCAAGAGATGTATGACAGCCGCCTCGATTCCGTCGGCAGCATTCCCTTTAACCGCATTCAGGGTGTTCTTCGCTTGCGTGTCTCTCCCTTTGGCAAGATCACTTACTTTTCTTAACTCACTTTTCTTAAAAGAAAAGTAAGCAAAAGAACATGTATGCAATATCACAAGCTTTTCTAAAAAGAGCTTTTCTGAAAAGAGCTTTTCTGAGAAGAAGAGCTTTTTTGTTGCAAAAGATGTAGTTTCAACTATAATAAGAAAAACATCTATGAGAAAAAGAGGCAAAGCCAATGCTGATTCGCAAAGCGGAGCAAAAAGATCTGCAGGAGTTGCTGGATATCTATAATTACGAGGTGGTCAACGGCGTCTCCACCCTCGACCTAACCCCTCGCACCCTCGCCGAGTGGCAAAGTTGGTTTGACCGCCACAACGTGAATAATCATCCGCTCTATGTCGCTGAGGTCGAAAGCCGCGTCGCGGGCTACAGCAGCCTTTCTTCCTACCGCGAAAAGGAGGCGTACCGCTCCACCGTCGAGCTCTCAATCTATATCTCGCCGGACTATCGCAAGCGCGGCATCGCAACCGCGCTCATGGCGTATATCCTTGAGCTTGCCAAAGCGGACGCGCGCACGCACACCGTCGTCTCTGTCATCACCGCCGGAAACGAAGCCAGCTGCAAGCTGCACGAGAAGTTCGGGTTTGAGTTTTGCGGCACTGTGCCGGAGGTCGGCATGAAGTTCGGGAAGTATCAGGATATTGTGACGTATCGGTTGGGGGTGTGAATATCATTTCCGTGAAGTCACAAAAATGATCATCTAGCAGATAAATCAGTCTCGGAATCCACGGGTTCCCTTTTTGTTTCCCGTGAAACAATCGGAATCCGGTTTTCGCTGATACCCTTATTCAGCGGGAGGATGATATCCTCCCCTACAAGGGTGTGTGCAAAACTACCAAGATAATCGCCGATTTTCTGACCACTCAAAATGGATGGTTAACAATTTTGGTTACGAAGCGTCTTTGTAGGGGCGGATATCATCCGCCCGCGCCAAAGCACAAAACGTTACTATTGGAATAGATTAATTCATAACGCCGCTTCTAAAACTCAATTCCCTTTCTCGCCAAAACACCCTTTTCATACGGATGCTTGACGAGCTTCATTTCGGTGACGTAGTCCGCCCGCGCGAGCAGCGCCTCCTCCGGATCACGTCCCGTGATGACCAGCTCTGTTTCGCCGTGCTCGTCCAGCAGAGCGAGCACCGCCTCCCGGTCGATTAGCCCCAGCGACAGCGCGGCGAAAAGCTCGTCCAGCACGAGAAGCGAACACATGTTTGCTCTCGCGAGTTGCGTCACTTCCGCGAGCGTACTGTCGTGCATCTCGCGCACTTTCTCCCGCATCTCCTCGCTCATGTTGGGGAAGAACCCGTGCGGCAGCTCGTTGCGGTAGACGGGCACGCCGAGGGTTTTCAGCGTCGCAAGCTCGCCCGTCGGCAGGCTCTTGAGAAACTGCGCGAGCACGGCCTTGCCCCCGCAGCCGACATGGCGGCAGATGAGCCCTAGCGCCGCGGTGGTTTTTCCTTTTCCGTCGCCGCAATAGATGTGTATCATGAGGATTCCTCCAGCGATTCGCTTCGTTATCCACATTTTACGACAATTCTGTGGATAAAGGCAAATGTAGGTGCATTTCGGGTTATTTTTGGAACGATGGATAAAGTGATTCTTACAATCGCGAGATAGAACAGGGCGATCATCGACAATTCTACCAAAAAGTGAGTTGCTCGACAGAGGTAAAATCTTCTGTTGCATTGTGTGCAATAAGCATCGTTTGTTCGCGATTCGTTTACCCGCTGTTCGCGGGAGCTTCACCGCCGGTTCACAATAAAACAGTGAAAACTATGGTAATATGTGTGAAAGGTCCCATCTTTATCATATAGACACGTAAATAATGCTGAAAGGATGGACCAGACATGGAAAGAAAACCCTTGCGCGTGGCGATAGCGCTGTCTCTTGCGCTCGCGCTTGCGCTGATTTGCGCCTGCGCGCCGCGGTTTGTCGGCGAAGAGCGGGCAAAGAGCGCCGGCCTTGCGCTCTTGCGGCAGGCGTTTGGCGTCAAGGCGGAAGATGCGCATGTAGAATACTTCGAGCGCGCGGGCTCGAGCGTTGTGGACAACACGGAGGTGCAGCCGGGCGCAAAGCCCGCCGATCAGATCTATATCGTCACCATATCAGATCAAACACTGGGCGCAGACCTCTATTATGCGGAGGTGGACGCAAAGAGCGGCGTCGCTTATTACGCAACCAAGAACGAATGGCTGCTTGCCCCTCTTTCAGAAGATCAACAACAGCAAACAACAGAAATCAATAACTTAACAGATGGCGCGGATGCGGATGCAGCGGTGCAAAACGATTACACGGAGCACACCGCGCGCAATGCTGCGATGCGCTGTTTTCAAAAAGAGGTTGCGCTCATTTCAGCGAAGGGTTGCTGCCGCCGGGATAACGTGCTCTCTCCGCGCGTGAGCATCGGCTATTTTGTCACGTTTGCGGACGGGGCGCTCTACCGCGTCGCGTTCTCCTGGCCTGCGATGGATCTCAACGAAGTTCAGGTTCTCGGCACCGAAGCAAAAGGAGAAAGACCGTGAAAAGAAAAGTTGTGATTCTATGTGTGTTTGTCGTCTGCATTTCTCTGTTCCTCACGGGAGGTAAGCCCAAGCTGATCAGCGAAGACGAGGCGAAAAAGGCGGGTCTTGCGTTCATCAATCATGTGTTTGATTTGAATGTGACGGAGGTAACCGTAACCAAGAGCGTGAAAGCAGGGGCTACGTATGTTGACGGGGAATATAAGGAGACAGGGAACGAGCAGCATATTACTTTCTATGCTGTTGCAACCCCGCCGGATCAATATGGCCTTTCGGATTATATGGCGTTTGTAAACGCGGAAACAGGGGTGGCCTACTTTGCCGAAAAGAGCTATTCTCTTGTGCCGAAGATGACGAGCGAGCAATACAAGAAGTGGAAAAAAGCATACGGAAGCGGAGATGCGCAGACCGCCGACTTCGGGAATTTAATCAATGA
Source organism: Eubacteriales bacterium (assembly GCA_030695285.1). Lineage (GTDB taxonomy): Bacteria > Bacillota > Clostridia > Christensenellales > CAG-138 > UBA7703. Next base: position 5,346 of record JAUYTF010000247.1, read on the forward strand.
CTGCTATGTCTATGGGCGTGAATGGATTGCAGAAAAATTCGATCTACAGGCGGGTATTCTCGGCAGTGTGGATAGCGGAAGCATATTTGATGACAACGGCGGAAGTTCGAATTTCTATATCGTGATCCGTGACGGATCAATCTACCATATGACGGTGGCTTGGCCGCAAATGATTGTTATGGAAGTTACGATTTTAAATCAAACAAGACCGACAGGAGATTTGCCGTAATGAAAAAGAAACTCCTGATCATCATAATCTGCGCTGCGGTTTTACTCTCCGCCTGCTCCCCGCGTCTTATCGGCGAAGCGAAGGCGAAGGAAGCAGGGCTTGCGCTCATCAACCAAGTGTTTGACCGAACGGAAACGGACGCAAAAGTAAAACTGGAGGAGCGACCCGGTTTAAGTTACGTGAATGGGGCGCTCATTCATATGGGCGATGAAGATCCGATCTATTACTACACTGTTAAAGTAGGCGCGCTTGCATACGGCAACAGCTTTTACTATGCAGAGGTTAACGCAACGACGGGCGTTGCCTACCGCGCAGAAAAGAGCACGTCGTTGGTTCAGCTGAACGACGATGAGCAGAGTCTTGCGCATTCGATTGGAACGCTGGATGATTTTCATCCGGACGCTTTTTTGGACGAACAGGAGGAAGGAAAAGCGATTGTGTGGGAATATGTGAAAACGCATCTCGCGCAAGATGTTCCAGTGTTTGGCGTGTTTTCCGACATGATAGAGACCGACAGCGTGGATTTTCCAAAAATATGGATGGAGTATCTTGTCGTTCTGGACGACGGCAGAATGTTTAGCGTCACGCTCTGCTGGCCAACGATGGAGGTCATCCACGTTGTGGAGCGAAATCAGGACACGGAATCCGGATATAAAGTTTGGAGGCAACCATGAAACAAAAACTATTCTTACTCACTACAATCATGCTCTCTCTTTCCCTTCTTCTCACCGCCTGCGGGCAAAAGGACATCGGAGAA
>JAUYTF010000250.1 GCA_030695285.1 Eubacteriales bacterium
TCGCCCATAAGGTACAACCTGAGCGCGACGGTCACTCCAATAGATTTCGGCCAATTCGTCGTTACTCATCAGTCTCAGTGCACTTTCATAATATCTCGCTGCCTTGCTCGTTATCTGCCGCGCCGTTTCCTCTATATCCGCCAAACCCGCACGAAGCGGCAGAAGTGCGCTGTAGTATTCTGCGATGCCCTCTGTATACCAGGTACCCTTGCCTGCCGGCTCGTCGCTCATGCTTGGCCAATTATGTACCATTTCATGTGCAATAACATTGAACCATCGTTCGATGTCCGGTGGTGTAGCTGCACTGTAGCCGGTCATAAATGACCGCGCCAACGCTGTGCCGCCGCCGCTTTTTTCAAACGGGTCGCAACGTAGAAACACCCGATATATTGGCTCAGTATCGCAAAAGAATTCACACATATAGGAGAATAAATCACGAATGCGCTTCGATGCTGCCTCAATATCGAACGGTACGTCACCAAACCAGTAAATACCAAAATCCCCGCGCTCTTCGGCGTTTATTAGCCCCGCCATGTAATATGAGAAGCGCAATGTTTCCGCATCTGTTTCACGCGCTGCGTCTTTGATTCCGAGGCTCCAAATGCCACGCGCGCCATCCGGCAACTCGGATAAGTCCCAGTGGATGCGCGTTTCCCAAGTGCCCTCTTCGGGTAAAAGCAGGAACGTAATGCCTGCGCTGTTGAAGCCTCCCTGCTCTATTCGAAAATCGAAATACGGGCTCGATGTATACCCTTTCGGTAATATACGGGGATAGACCGTGTACTCCCATCTCAGCGAACCTTTGACCTCGCGTTTCGAAAATATGCCAGCCAGCGCGACAAAGTCCTGTTTTGACGAAACGGGGCTCACCGAAAAAGGTACCGTTCCGTTTTCGTCCTGTAACGCAAGACCGTCATACACCGCAAATGGAATCCCGACCGTGCTCTGAAACGCGGTCAGAATTGGGCTCTCTGTTTTTGGAAGAGATGAAAGCATGCCACTCACCCGCATATCCGACACGCTACCGTCTCTCCAACGCGGGCAAAACGTCAACTCGAGCCGTTCCATTATTTTACTCGCTTTCCACCAAGGAACACCGCGACGATACTCTCTTTGTCCCCGATGCAGGTAATATCCTCGAGGGGATTCCCGTTCGCCAACACGACATCAGCAAGCTTTCCCTTTGCAAGTACCCCGACCTCATCGCTCATAAGCAGGTGAGCCGCATTACTCGTGCCTGCTTTAATTGCCTCCATCGGCGTCATGCCAGCTTCGGTCATTGCCGCGAATTCGCGTCCGTTCTTGGCATAAGATGTACGTTCTCCATTACCAAAGTCCGTTCCGAGCGCAATGCGTATGCCCGCTTTTCTCGCCATTTCTATGGTTTTTTTGTTGCATTCGGCAACGAACTCCACTTTCTTTTTCATCCAGTCCGGTAGCGTTGGAATTTTTGCCACTCCGAGCGCGATGGCGAGCGTGGTGACCAATGTTGCGTCCATTTCGGCCATCAAGTCGATCTCGCGCTGGGTTAGCATGACGCCGTGCTCAATGCACTCCACCCCTGCCAGCAGCGCCTGGTAAGCGCCCTCGTTTCCCGTGCAGTGCGCCGCGACGTAGTTGTGATGCCGTTTTGCCTCTTGCACGATGGCGCGAAGTTCCTCCGGCGAAAATTGGACATCATCTATGCGGTCTGTTGGCGAAGACACCCCGCCGGTCGCGCAGATTTTGATGAATTGTGCGCCCATGCGAAACTGCTCCCGCACCGCGAGCACGCAGTCATCGACTCCGTCGCACATGCGCGTATTATGGTCAGACGCATTATACGCTTCCTTGGTCATGTCCGGCCGCATGTCTACGTGTCCAGAAGTAATGCTTAAAACCTTACCCCCCGGCATGATACGCGGCGAACGCAGAATCCCGCGCTGTTGTGCACGGGAAAGGTAGAACCCCGCCTCACTCATATCGCGAATGCCCGTGAAGCCTGCGTCAAGCAAGATGCCTACCTGGTAAGCCGCGCCCATGAGCTGGTCGCCAAACAACACACCATCTGCAAAATCGCCGGCGTTTTCCTCTCCGCTAAGGTGCGCATGACAGTCGATAAACCCCGGTAAAAGCGTATCCGCCGTCAGCACCACCGTCCCTTCCGGAACCAAGAAGCTGCTTGCCTCGCCTGCATACGCAATCCGCTCACCCTCGATGGCAACGAGCCCGTTTTCTATCGCCTTGTCCGATACACCATCGATCAGTCTTCCCTTTAATACAATATCAATCATGTGAACTCCTTAGCATCCAATCGTTACGCCACGCACCAGTGCTGATGGGCTGCCGATGCAGTACGTTTTAAAGTAAAACTCGTCAAAATCCAGATCCGCACCAACCCGCTCAATCGCGCCCCACAGATCGCGGACATTCCCCGCCATTGTTGCCAGCGCAACGGTGCCGATAGGTTCGCCGTTTTGATACCAAACACCTCCGCAGGGAATTGAATATTCGCCGGAAGTAACATTGACAGAGTGGAACAGATCCAGCGAATAGGTCACGAGCAGTCCCGTTCCCATTTGCTGCACGAGCGTTCTTGCATCACCGTTTGCATCAGGCACAATAAATAGATTCGCTGGAACCGTCGTCAACCGAATCGGTACGTTGCCAGTCATCTGATCTACACGGCCTGCACTGCCGGTGCTCGCGCCTTTCGCAGAGGAGAGCGTC
>JAUYTF010000253.1 GCA_030695285.1 Eubacteriales bacterium
TGGCTCTCCGTCAATAGTTGGGGTAGAGCAGTAGACTATGAGAAATAAAGAGGGCTGGGAGCGAGAGCGAACAGCTCCCTTTAACAATCATGCGTCGTTCTGCTGCAAGCGGGAGCGAAACGCGATGCACTCGGGGTCTAGCACGATGCCGTTGCGGATCACATAGGCCTGCTCCAGCGCAGGAGAGGGCTTGGCTGCAATAATCGCATCGATATAGGGCGAAAAACTGTTGCTGATGAGTTCGCTGACGGTGCGATATGCCATGGCTGGCGTATTATCAACAGCGTAATGCAGCACGCCATCCACCATGTAAACCGGATCGTCAAACGTCGTTGCGCGAGATGTCTCAATCTCAAGGCAAGAATCGCAGCTCACGTCGATGATCATGCTGCCGCGCTTGAGCCGACTCAGGTCGGAGCGATAGATCAGGCGGTCTGAGCGGCAGGTATCCCAGCGGACACAGTTGACCAGAACATCATACTCTACCATCTTCTCGCGAAAGAGCTGCTCGAGCTTTCGCGTGTACACATCAACACTTGCGCCAAGCGCGCTCAAAGTACGCAGCGCGCCGCGGGCGGTCATGCCGTTTCCAATGATCGCGACGCGGCAATCATAAGGCATGCGCCCATAGTAGCTAAACGCGTGCAATACAGCGGTTTCCCCGGCAAGTTCGCGGTTGCGGTAGAAGAGATAACTGCCCTTCTCCATCATGTTTTCCCAAGCGATCACGGAATGCCGCCCGGCGACTGCAGCGTCGGTGAAGCTTGTCTTTTGCACGATATGCGCCCAGCCGATCAGAATCTTCCGGGGCGCAAGCTCGTTAAGAAAACTCGCGTCCCCGAGCTTAACATCCACGATTGCATCGCAGGCAAACACCCCGTTGCGATCGGCAATGCTCACGCCTGCGTCGCGATATTCCGCATCGGAAAAACCGAGCACTTCTCCATAACCACTCTCGATCACAATCTTAGACCGGTGCTGAACAAGGGCTGCGTCTTTTGGCAGAAGTGCGCGTCGCCGCTCGTTACTCTTGTGGCTGATGAGATAGCCGATGGTTTTCATAATCCGCCTCCCGACTCACTTCACTCGGTTCGTTACCTCCGCTGATATACATAAGAGAATTCTGAGAAAATATTCGACGGTTGTTTCTTAAATATATTACAATTTCATCATACCGGATTTTTACGCGCGCGTCAAATCAACCGGATACTGCAAACTCAAGAAACAGAGCCGGAATCTATGGCATTTCACCATGGATTGTAACTTTTTTTGGAACAAAATTGGCTTTGTTCAAATCTTCGCTTTGCTGTGATATAATGGTCTCTACATGAGGTTTTGGTAAAGCATGAAGTTTAAAATAACGCAAAAAATCATTCTGGCGCTGATGGTTGCGGCAATGATGCCGCTATTTTTCGCGTGCGCCGATACCGCCGTTAGCGGAAGCGGGGTGCTTGTGGTCAACGAGGTAGTCTCCAGCAACAAGCGCTCGCTGGTCGACGAAGCCCTCGGTACACCGGACTGGATCGAGCTCTATAACGCCGGCACCGCGGCGATCGATCTTTCCGGCTACGGTATTTCAGACAATGTGCGGAATCTGCAGAAGTTCGTGGTACCGGATGGCACCATCCTGGGCGCGGGAGAGTATCTTTTGCTCTACGCAACCAATGCGCGCGATGACGTGACGAACCCGATGATCACCGACTTTGGCCTGAGCAAGAGCGGAGATTATCTTTTTATCACCGACGCGTACTTCGGGCTGATTACGCAGATGGAGATTCCGCCTCTTTACACTGATGTATCCTACGCACGCGCCACCGACGGCACCTACGGCTACACCGGCGTGACAACGCCCGGTGCGAAAAACGCGGATGAGCTCTTTATGACGCTGGATGGCGTGTTTGCTGCTCAGAATCTCAGCGCGCTGTCTATCAGCGAAGTGATGCCTTCGGACGACGCAAGCGGCAACCGCTGGGTGGAACTCGTCAACAACAGCGACAGCGCGATCCGCCTGGAGAACTACTATCTCTCGGATGATGAAACCAAACCGCTCAAATGGCAGATTTCTTCCGGAACTGTTCCTGCGCGCGGCTATGTGTGTATCTATCTGTCCGGGCTGGGCGACGAAGGCGAAAATGGTACGCACGCTTCATTTCGCCTCAGCAGCGAAGACACGACGGTTTTACTCACGGACCTGCAGGGGAATCTCATTGACCGCATCAGCTGGCAGGCCGGTGTGCCAAGTGGCATATCGGTGATCAAGGATGCTTCCGGTGTGACGGTGTACACAGCATACCCCACGTTTGAAGCCGTTAACAGCGAAACGAAATTCCTATCGCTTGAGATGACGGTGATGGATCAATCCGACCCGGTGCAGATCAACGAGGTGCTCAAATACAACACGCTCTCCGCAATCGACGCGGATGGAGACCGCGGAGAATGGGTCGAGCTGAAGAATTTTTCGTCGCAGCCGGTATCGCTGCTGGGCTATTTTCTATCAGATGACGCGGACAATCTCTATAAATTTGCGCTGCCGGATGTAACGCTGCAACCGGGTGCGTTCAAAGTGATCTTCCTCTCCGGCAAAAACCGGACAAGCGGCGAGCTGCATACAAACTTCGGGCTTTCCGACGACGAGAACGAGGTGTTCTTTACCAGCCTGAGCGGCATGCGAACGCAGAGCATGTCCCTTGCGGGCATCACGCGGGACAACATCTCCGTTGGGCTCGATGAAAACCACAACATTCGGTATTACGCCACACCGACTCCCGGCAGCGAAAACGTGCACGGATTTGAAACAGCCGACCAGATCGGCTGTTTCGACAATACGGGGGTATTTATCAGCGAGGTGTGCGCCGTCAACGAGATTAAAAGCGGCGACAATGACTGGATAGAGCTCTTCAACGGCTCCGGTCAGCCGGTCGATTTGACGGGATGGACGATCACGGACGGGATCAACTCACAAACGGCCTATACATTCTCTGGTGAGATCATTGGCGCAGGGGAATATCTTGTGCTGGAATGCACCAACTCACCAACGAAACAGGGTGAGGGAATCGCTCCTTTTTCCATTGCAGCAGCGGGCGAAACCATCGTGCTCAGGGACGCATCGGGTACGCTGGTCGATGCGTTTGATTCCGGCGTACTCACGCCGGAAATCACAAGCGGGAGAATTGAGAGCGACACCGCTATTTCGCGCGTCTTCTTTTACAACCCCACGCGCGGCGAGCAGAACGACACGGACATCATCACGGGCGTTTCTCCGCAACCTGCGTTTTCCAATTTGAAGCTTTATCACAGCAGCGCTTTTTTCGTGAGCATCTCCTGCGATGACCCGAACGCGGAAATCTACTATACGACGGACGGGGACGAGCCTTCGCTCGATTCTAAACGATATACCGAGCCGGTTGAAATCAAACAAAGCACACCGCTGCGCGCGGTATCTTACGTCAGCGGCAGGCGCATCAGCGAAATCACAACGGCGACGTACCTGTTTGAGGAACCACACACGGTGCCGGTTGTTTGTGTAACAGGAAACCCGAACCGGGTGCGCGAAGTGATGCGCGTCAACGACAAGGACGAGAAAGTAGAGCGGCTCGCCTACATCTCCTTTTACGAACCAAACGGAGCGCTTGGCGTGTCCTTTCCCGCGGGCATCAAACCCAAAGGTGCAGGAACCGTTGCGTATGCGCAAAAATCGCTGAGCATCAATCTGCGCGCGGGCTACGGACAAAGCAGCGTCACCTATCCGTTCTGGCCGGGATATGATTTCAACACGTTCTCGGCGCTCGTCGTGCGAAACGGCGGGCAGGACTGGGGAACGGCTCGGATCCGGGATTCGTTTTCCAGCGCGCTTGTCGAGGGCATGTACGTCGATAACGCTGCAACGCGCCCGGTTGTCGTATACATCAACGGGAAGTACAACGGCTTGTATGACCTCAATGAAGAACTCAACAGCAAGTTTCTGGAAACACATTATGGCGTTGACGGAGATACGGTGGAGTTTATCCGCCGCAACAGCGCGGTCATCAAAGGCAGCAACAAGGACTTCAAGCGCGTCCGATCATATGCCGAGAGCAAAAAACTCAGCGATGATGCGGTCTTTACCGAATTTGAGCAGTGGATCGATGTTGCATACTTTACGGACTATTTCATCGCGCAGACATACATCTGCAACAGCGATATGTTCAATCAAAAGTACTGGCGTACGACCGATTACGCGGTCAAATGGCGTCCGGTGTTCTTCGATCTCGATTTCTCGTTTAAAACCGCCGCGCGGGATATCATCGGGCAGTACTTCAACGTCAACGGCGTGCCGTCAGCAGACAAGACACTGACCTATTTCGAGATCTATATCGGGCTCAAGAGAAACGCGGCATGGCGGGAATATTGCGTCGAGCGGTATGTGGAGGTCGTGATGACATACTTTAACGCGCCCCGCGCAACCGCCATGTTTGACCAGATGGTCGATGCGATGCGTCCGGAGATGGCGCGGCAGATCGCGCGCTGGGGGAAGCCTTCCTCGATGAGCGAATGGGAGAAGAATATCAGCCAGATGCGCTATTTTATCGAAGAGCGACCGGATTACGCGCTCGAAAACATGCGTAAATACTTCGGCGTTTCGCAGGAGAGGCTCGACGAGCTGATCGCAAAATACAAACAATAGGACAACAGCATGCCATATGGCAGCCGTGGCAGAAGTGCACGGCTGCTTTTTTGTGTTTCTTGCACATACGCACCGGGCCACATGCCGGTAGAATAGACAGTAGAAGGCAGATATGAACGGAAGATGAAACTATGCGGCAACGAAACGGCGTTCATTTACACCCGAACACGATCATGCTAGAATAAAGAGACTATATGCAGGCAGGTAGAAGCATGAGAATTCTCGGAATCGACCCCGGATATGCCATTCTTGGCTATGGCGTAGTGGACGTTTCGGGAACGAAGTTCGCGGCGGTCGACTATGGCGTGATCGAAACCAGGCCGGACGAGCGACTGCCGGAGCGGCTCAATCGGCTTTACGAGGGAACCTGTGCGCTCATTGAACAATACCAGCCCGATTTGGCCGTATTTGAGGAGCTGTTTTTCCAACGGAATACGACGACGGCGCTCTCGGTGGGCGCAGGACGCGGCGTATCCATCCTCGCAGCGCAGCGGGCGGGCATTCCCCTATACGAATATACCCCCATGCAGATCAAGCTTGCGGTGACGGGGAACGGACATGCGGATAAGCGCGCGGTACAGAGCATGGTTAAGCTGCTGCTTTCACTCAAAAACGTGCCAAAGCCCGACGACGCAGCGGATGCGCTCGCGGCGGCTATATGCCACGGCTGCACTATTGCTCCCGCGGCGGAAGAATACCGCATTCGATAACGAAGACGGAGGATACCATCCTTGTACGCATACATCAGCGGAGTTGTTGACGAGTTGCTGACCGACCGTGCCGTGCTGGAAGCGGGCGGTGTCGGGTATGAGCTCTTTTGCAGCGCGATGACGCTCAAACGCCTCCGCGCCGGGCAAAAGGAGAGGCTCTATACCCATCTGCATCTGTCGGAAGGCGTGATGGCTCTTTACGGCTTTTATGATCCTGCGGAGAAGGAGATGTTTCGAAAGCTCTTGACGGTGACGCGCGTAGGGCCAAAGCTTGCGCTCTCCGTGCTCTCCATGCTCACGCCCAGCGACGTTGCAGGCGCTATTGTGACCAATAACGCAGCGGCGTTTGACCGCGTAACCGGCATGGGGCGAAAGACCGCGCAGCGTGTGCTGCTGGAGCTCAAGGAGCGCGTAGAGACCAGCGAGATGCTGGCTGGCGGCGCAAACATGGACGCGCCGGACATCCGCACCGAAGCGATTGCGGCGCTTGTTTCGCTTGGCTACGACGGCCTTGCCGCGGGGAAAGCGGTTGCCGCCGTGGAAATGGCGGACAGCGTGGAAGCGCTCATCACTGCTGCGCTGAGAAAGATGGCAAAATAAAACGCGACAACGAGAAAAGATTTTTATACAGATAGGACAAACATGGACGAACGCCTGATCAGCTCCTCGATGTGCGAGGAGGAAACAAAAACCGAATATTCCCTTCGCCCGCGTACGCTCGGCGAATACATAGGTCAGTACGCGGTGAAGGATCATATGCGCATTTACATCGACGCGGCGCTCAAACGCGGCGAACCGCTGGATCATGCGATCTTTTACGGCCCGCCGGGGCTGGGGAAGACGACGCTGGCAGGCATCGTAGCCAACGAGATGGGCGTGGCTCTGCGCGTCACCAGCGGACCTGCCATCACGCATGCTGGCGATCTTGCGGCGCTTCTGACCAATTTAGCGCCCGGCGATGTATTGTTTATCGACGAGATCCACCGCCTTAATGCAAATGTGGAAGAGGTGCTGTATCCGGCGATGGAGGACTTCGCGCTCGATATCATCATCGGAAAAGGCCCCTCCGCGCGGAGCATTCGGCTGGATCTGCCAAAGTTTACACTCGTGGGCGCGACCACGCGAATGGGGCTTTTGACATCCCCGCTGCGCGACCGCTTCGGCATCAAAGAGCAGCTTGCAATGTATGACGCACCATCGCTGCAGGAGATCATCGTGCGCAGCGCGCGCATACTGGGCATCACCATTTCCGACGAGGGCGCGGTGGAGATCGGCGCGCGTGCGCGGGGTACGCCGCGTGTGGCAAACCGGCTTCTCAAACGGATCCGTGACTATGCGGAGGTGCGCAAGGACGGTCTGATCGATCTCGAGTCGGCAAAAGAGGGACTGGACATGCTCGGCGTGGACGAGCTGGGGCTGGATGCGATCGACAGGCATATGCTGCAGACGATGATCGTAAAGTTTTGCGGCAGACCGGTTGGGCTCGATACCATTGCAGCAGCGACGGGCGAGGACGCAACCACGATTGAAGATGTTTATGAACCATATCTGCTACGGCTCGGATTCATTGCGCGGACGCCGCGCGGGCGTATCGTCATGCCCGCGGGATACGCGCATATGGGATACCAAAGCGACACGCAGCAGCTGAGACTGGAGGTTGAAGAATGAGACGAAGAGATATGAAGCTCCTTCTGGAAGAACGCTTTGAGCGCATTGCGCTGCTGGAAACGCGCATCGACACCATGGATCAGCTGGTGGAAGGCTACCGCGCGCGCGAACAATCCGTGTTTGATACGCTGCAAGCCGCGAAAGAAAACGCAGCAATCGCGCTGCAAGAAGCAAAGGCGGAGGGCGAGCGGCTCAAAGCGGAGGCGGAAGCAGTGCTGGCCGAAACGGAGCAGATGCGCCAGAGTGCGAGAAATGAAGCGGAAGCAGTGCTCGCCGAAGCGATCTCCGCCGCAAAAGAGCTAAAGCTCGAAGCGGAACGCAGCGCGATTGAGATGACGGCAACGGTCAAAGCGGACAGCGAACGAATGCTGCGCGACGCGGAGATCATCAAGCGCGAATACGAAGAGATGGTGGATTCATTCAACGCCATGCTCGAACAAAACGCCAGTGAGCTGGAGATCACCGCTGCGCGCTTTGCCGAATTCGTAAAAAACCGCAGGATTGATACGGCAGAGACGCAGCTGGACGGGAACGCTTTCTATAAATCCGTCGGCGCGCTCAACGATGCCGCGTTGCCGGACGCAAGCGAGAATCCGGCCCTCTTGATGCAAAACATATATCGGATTCAAAACCGCCCCCTTCCGGAAGACCGGCTGGAGGCTGGCACGACTGAGAAGCAGGCAGCAGCCGAATTTGAGCCGCAGAGCGAGCCAGGCGCGCGGGGAACCGGA
>JAUYTF010000263.1 GCA_030695285.1 Eubacteriales bacterium
CTTTACGAATGAACCGCAGCGTTGCAAATCCTGCCGGGTCGCTCGTAAGGGTAACACCGGAGGCGGTTCCCGCGATGGCGGCTACCGTGACAATGCTCCCCGTCAAATGTACGATGCGGTTTGCGCGGATTGTGGAAAACCCTGTCAGGTTCCTTTTCAACCACGCGATGACAAACCGGTTAAGTGCAGTGACTGCTTCCGAAGCAGCAGGTAATTCCAAAGAGGTGCATCCGTCACTAGATGCACCTTTCCTATATCAGAAATATTATCATTACCAAAATAGAATCCAAACTTGACTTGTAAAAGATATATTCCACACAGATTTCGATTAAGAAAGGTTTTGATTTTATTAATTCTTGTGAGATACTGCCAAGAAAACAAAGGAGGTATCTCACATGGACTTCAATTACTTATCCATCCATCATGACGAACTATTGACATTTCTGCGTGCAAATGACTATGCGAAAACATATGTCAATCGCTACAAAACCACGATCAAGCAGATCACTGCTAATGCAGTTGATCAGAAATGGGCATCCTACGAAGATGTCTACCAATGGTATGTTGACGCAAGCTACAGCGCAACATATCTTCATGAGCTTCATGCCATTTTAGGAAAACTGGAGCTGTTCCACACCTATGGTATTTTTCCGGATAACAAAGGAACGAATTCCGCCAACCGGAAGATAAAACCTGCATATTCAAAGCTCAATCCGAAGTACAAAGGGCTGTACGATGAATTCGAGGCCCTTTGTTGTTTGGGGTTGAAGGAGTCTACCGTAAAGTCTTATAAGACAAAGATTTCCTCCTTCCTTTTTGAACTCCAGGGCAAAGGGCTGGATTCGTTATCAGCAGTAAATGAGAAGGATGTTTTGGTGTGTTTTGTTGATGACGGCATTCAAAAGCGTTCCGGTACTGTTTGCGCGAAAATAGCCTGCTTTTTTAGAGCGCTTTCGGAAGCAGGAAATAAGCACGCAGCTAGAATTCTTGGTTTTATCCCTAAAATGAGGATTGCCAGGAAAAACATCGACTACCTTACAGATGAAGAGGTAGCAAAAATCCGGCATACACTGGAGGATGATACCAGCAACCTCTCTTATAAGGACCGGGCTGTTGGGCGACTTCTCATATATACAGGCATTAGGGGCATAGATATTGCGTGTATGAAGATTGACGATATCGACTGGGAGAATGACCTCCTGAGTTTTGAGCAGCAGAAAACATCCCAGCCTTTACAGCTGCCACTGATTCCTGTTGTGGGCAATGCCATCTATGATTACTACACAATGGAGCGTCCTGTTTCGGAGTCGCCGTACTTATTCCTTAGTCCGCTTGCCCCCCATAACAGCCTTACAACTGATGGAATAGCCTACAGTGTGCAGAAAGTCATGTCAGCCGCAGATATACGCCAGGATAAAGGGCGCAGAAAAGGAACCCATATTTTTCGGCATCACATGGCTATAACGATGTTGGCAAACGGAGTTCCCCAGCCTGTCATTACAGGAACGATGGGGCATACTGTCCCGGAATCGCTCAGCCCGTATCTGCATGCAGACATGAAGCATTTAAGGGAGTGCGCGTTATCCTTGGATAGATTCCCGTTCTCAGAGGAGGTGCTCCAGTCATGTTTGAAATAAGCCCCTCCCGCAAAACTTTAATAGACGCATTTAAAGAGTATCGCGTTGCCGCCGACCGTTGGAATTCCGTCAACGATAAGCTGATGCTATATTTTGATCGGCATTGTCTGGAACATTTTCCCGGTGTGGACGACATCACTCAGGAAATGGTTGACAGCTGGTGCGTACAGCGGGATACAGAAATAGCTGGTTCATGCTATTGCAGGACATATATCATAGCTGCACTGGTGGAATATCTTAATCAGCGCGGCATATGCAGCTTATCGGTACCCGAGTTGCTGAGAGCTGACCAACACAGAACATATATTCCGCATGGCTTTACAGATGAGGAACTCTCTGCCTTTTTTGAGGAGTGTGACAAAGAAGTCACGGTTGCCGCGGATCAGCTTGTGGCCGTACGCCGGCTTGCCATCTCAGTTTTCTTCAGGCTCATTTACAGTACCGGAATGCGGACCATAGAAGCCCGACTTCTGGAGACCGGCAATGTTGATTTGGCTAATGGGGTAATAGACATCAAAAAATCCAAGGGAATTGACCAGCATTACGTGGCATTGCATGGGTCAACGCTTGCAATTCTGAAAAATTACGACAAAGTATTGAGGACGGTATTTCCTGGCCGGGAATATTTCTTTGCGTATACTGCGGACAAACCGTTCTACAGAGAGTGGTCGCCGCTTGTTTTCAGGCGGATTTGGGACAAGGTCAACGACAAGCATGCCAATCCCTATGACCTCAGGCATAACTACGCAATTAGGAACATTAATTCTTGGACAGATGAAGGCTTTGGCTTTTCGGACAAATTCCTCTATCTGAGCAAAAGCATGGGCCACAAGAAACTTGAAAGCACGAAATATTACTATTCTTTGGTTCCCGCGCTCGCAGATACGCTTGCTTCCCACAGCCAGCCCGGTTTTGATGACATCGTTCCGGAGGTGACCAGATATGAAGAAAGCTAAAAGCGAGGCTGTGGAAATATCAAAATATATATCACTGTTTCTTAGGGACTATGCTCCAAACCATCTTACCGGCAGCCAACATACCCTGCGGTCATATGAGACTGCGTTAACATTGTATGTGGGCTTCCTTGAAGAGGCAGGTATCACTCCGGAAAATTTTAGCGCAGCATCATTTGAAAGGCCCAAAATTGAAGAATGGCTTGTATGGCTAGCCGAAAACCGTGGATGCGGTCCAGATACATGCAATAATCGACTGGCTTCAATTCGTGCATTCCTAAAATACATGGCCTCACGAGATGTAAAGTATACGGATATCTCAATTGGTGCGGCAACAATAAAGCTAAGGAAACGTAAAAAGCGTAAGGTAAACGGTCTGTCCCGCAACGCCGTAAAAACACTTATGGAAGAACCTGACGCAACTACCCTTATGGGTATAAGAGATCTTACTTTTATGATCCTGCTTTATGCAACAGCCATCAGACTGGATGAAGCATTATCACTTCAGATAAAATATGTAGTTCTTGAGGGTAAGGCATGTATAAACGTCATCGGGAAAGGCAATAAACTTCGAACTTTATATTTATTGCCCAAAGCCGTGTCACATCTAAAGCAATACATCGATCTGTTTCATGGACAAAATCCGGATCCAGAGTCATATTTATTCTTTTCAAGGGTCAAAGGGCAGCGTAGCAAAATGACACAGGCGGCGATAGCTAAAATGGTAAAAAAGTATGCAGCTTCAGGGCATGAAAAGAATCCCGGGGTTCCATTGAATCTTCATGCGCATCAATTTCGCCACGCCAAAGCATCACACTGGATGGAAGATGGCATGAATATCGTTCAGATATCCTTTCTGCTTGGGCATGCCCAGTTGCAAACAACAATGATCTACCTGGATATCACAATGGGTCAGGAGGTGAAAGCAATGGCTACACTTGAAAGCGAAAATGACAAAAAGGTTTCTGCAAAATGGAATAAAGCTGGGAACAGTATCACCTCCATGTGCGGATTGAAAAAATTAAGCAAGCAGTAGTTCAAATAAAATCCAAACCTTCAGAAGAAAATATGCAGCGCATATTGCTGGATTCTGCAAAGGTTTGGATTCTATTTTGGTAATGATAATATTGCTTATCGATACGTATCGATAAGAAATATCTCCCTTTTCTCATACCTCCGCATCCTCACACGCATCCGCTACCCCGCCATCGTCGAACCGTGCATCGCTTTTAGTCGGGGCTGGTCTCCTTCGACGCATAGATCAGATCACGCGCCGCTCTCCTCCACCCTCCCCATCCCCCCAACACCCTCCCACCCACACCAAAATCACCCCCAGAACCCATGCGCACACGCGCATAATTCCTGCTAAAGTCAATCCGTTGTGATATAATGGAAAGAAGCAGCATGCCATCTGGCGCAACGTAAGTCTTGTTGCCAGATTGCATGCTGTTTTTCCTCAGATCGTAAGATCTTTGCGCCGATAACGAGAAAGGAAATCATTATGGAACTCTTACATGCGATCGTCCAGCATCAGGTTTTTGGACAAGGTGAAATCACGCTTTTGGACAATGAAATGGTCAGCGTCACATTCCCCAAGCCATACGGGAAAAAGAAGTTCCTTTACCCGTCCGCTTTTCAAACGCACTTAACGCTCACGGATGAACCGCTCCATTCCGAAATGCAGCTCTTTCTGCATGAGAACCATGTTCTGATCGCAGCAGAGCAGGAACGCGCCGAGCGATCGGATCGCATCGCGCGCTTTCGCGCCAGCTCGGTGGAAAAAGCGGCTTCGCCAAAACCGAAAAAGAAATAATGCCGCCTTTCGTGCCGGGTTCCTGCATCGGTTCTTCCTGCGGCGACGACCCGGTACCATCGCGCCTGGCAGCTATTGTGCTACGGCTTCTTTCGCCGATGCTTTCACCCCACGCGGCGGCGTAGGTTTGCAAGCGTTTTCTCTCGCAGGCGGCTTGCAGATGGCTCTTGCCTTCACGCCTCGCTTGTAGTACCCTAGCAACATCAAAAAATCTTAAAAAGGCTGGATAAGATATTGGTCACATCCCCCAAGCGATACGAATATCTGCTTTTCGACATAGACAACACGCTCATGGACTTCACCACCGGCGAAAAAACCGCGCTGTTTCAGACGATGGAGGAACTGCGCGTTTCTATTTCAGAAGCGGACTACCAAATATATCTGGAGATCAACAGGGCCGCATGGGCGTGCTTTGAAGCGGGTGAGCTGGATAGCACGGGCGTGCAGCGCGTGAGATTTGAACACTTCGCCGCCTATCTCGGGCGCGATGTCGCGCAAGGGATGGGCATGAATGCGCGGTATATCGAGAACCTGGGTCAGCAGGCGATCCTGCTGGAGGGCGCGACGGATCTGCTCGAGCGGCTTTCGCGCCGCTATCAGCTCGCCGTCGCCACCAACGGGCTCTCGCTGGTGCAGCGCGCGCGGCTCGTCAAATCAGACATATTGCCGCTGTTTAGCGGGATTTTTATCTCGCAGGAAATGGGCGTGCAGAAGCCGGACAAAGCGTATTTTGAAGCCATCTTCGCCTTTTATGGGGATAGCGCGCGCGAAAAATATCTGATGATCGGTGATTCGCTCTCGGCAGATATTCTGGGCGGCATCAACGCCGGGATAGACACCTGCTGGTATCGTCCTGCGGGGGCGGCGCTGCACGGCGGCATCGTGCCGACCTACACCATCGACGGATATGCGGATCTGCTCGCGCTGCTGGATTCCGGCTCTGAAGCGTAAATAGGCTGAAAACTTATCTGCTCGTCAACAGCCATACAGTCTGCGGATATGGTATCATGCCAGCGCCGCCAGGAGCCAGCCGGCGGATTCATCAACCCCTTGCGAAAGAGCATTCATGCAACAGCAAAGCGTGGCGGAGAGCCCTCTCGTTTCGGTCATGATACCCGTTTGCAACGCGATGCCATACCTGACGCGCTGTATGGACGACGTGCTGCAGCAAACGCTGCGCGCAATCGAAGTCATTTACGTAGACGACGGCTCGACGGACGATTCTCTCGCCGTTTTGCGCCTATGCCGAGCGGGATGCGCGCATGCGCGTGTTCACGCAGCAGAAACAGTTTTCGGGCGTAGCGCGAAACCACGGCATTGTTAAGGCGCGCGGCGCGTACTTCGTGTTTCTAGACGTGGACGATCATTTTTCATAACTTGACACCTGTTTTGATACAACGTGTATCGGGATGGGTGTTCGTTTATTTACGCAAATTTTAAGAAAGCATGGTAATCACGAGAAAAAAACTGTACAATACTAGTAAATCTGCTAAATTATTAGTGAATCGGACTACGGTTGGCGATGAATTTTAGCACACGTGGAATCTGGGCATCAATTTGTTGACACATTAACCAACTTGACTTGACCAGTCTTCATGAAGAAAAATGTTTGGAGGCGTTGCTTTTGATAAAATTCGAAAATGTCACGAAGAAATATGGCGATCTTACGGTCGTTGACAATCTCACCTTAGAGGTTGATAAGGGCAATCTGGTCGCTCTGATCGGCGCTTCAGGATGTGGCAAAACGACAACCCTCAAGATGGTCAACCGCATCATCGAACCGACCAGCGGCAACATCTTCGTTAACGAGGAAAATATCCTCAGGCAGGATCCCGTTCAGCTTCGTCGCGGCATCGGCTATGTCATCCAGCAGATCGGTCTTTTCCCCAATATGACCATCGCCGAAAACATCACAGTGGTCGGCAAGTTGCTGAGCTGGAACAAAGCACACTCACGCGAGCGTGCTGAAGAATTGCTGCACATGGTCGAAATGGACCCGGCCTTATACATGAACCGGTATCCAAACGAGCTATCCGGCGGGCAGCAGCAACGCATCGGCGTGCTGCGCGCTCTGGCCACCGACCCCGAAATCATCCTGATGGATGAGCCCTTCGGCGCATTGGACCCGATCACACGCGAGCAACTGCAGAATGAATTTATTAACCTTCAGACCCGACTGCACAAAACCATCCTCTTTGTCACCCATGACATGGACGAAGCAATAAAAATGGCTGACAGCATTGTCCTGATGCGCGATGGCAAGATCGTTCAGGCTGCCGCAGCCGAGGAGATGCTGCGCAATCCGGCTGATGATTATGTCGCCAGTTTTATCGGCATGGATCGTCGGCTGCGCTCACCGGACGAAGTCCTGGTCGAGGAGATTATGATCCCGGACCCGGTCACCATCGAATCAAGTCGTGGGTTGGCCGAAGCACAGGAACGGATGCGCAAGCGGCGCGTCGACAGCCTGATGGTCGTCGATCAGAACGGTGTTCTGGTTGGCATCATCACGATCAAAGACATTCAGCGCAACATGGCCAAAGGCAGTCGAATCAGTGATATCGTCAATTCCGCTCCCACCTTCGTATTAGAAGGCGCTTCGGTTCGCGAAGCGGTTTATGCAATGTCACAGGAAGGTATCGGCTATCTGCCGGTTGTCGATGATAAACAGCGACTGAAAGGCCTGATCACACGCTCAAGTCTGGTCAGTGTTCTATCAGATGTGCTGTGGAACAGCCCAGACAATGGTGTTGAAAATCCGGAAAAGGAAGCCGTAGAGGGGGAATCACGATGACAGTTTCTCTTCCGTTTGGGTTGGCCGTCCTCACAGGAAAATCGATTTTTATCCAGGTTTATGATGTTATCGCCAATAATCCGCAAGGATTTCTGACAGCACTTGGCGAGCATGTTTTTTTCCTGGTTTTTATTCCCGTCATGCTTGCCATCCTGATCGCCGTCCCGCTTGGTGTTCTGGCCACACGCAAACCGTTCCTTGAGCGGATATTCCTTGGGTTCGTCAATATCCTTCAGACGATTCCCAGCCTAGCACTTTTTGTTCTACTGATTGTCATCGGCTTTGGTATCGGTACCAGACCTGCTATTATTGCCTTGTTTCTTTATTCTCTGCTGCCGATTCTGCGAAACACGGTTGTCGGCATCAAAGGCGTTGACCCCTTCCTCAAGGAAGCGGCCCTTGGTATGGGTATGACCGGTTGGCAACGCCTGCGGATGGTCGAACTGCCGCTGGCTTTCCGGGTTATAATGGGCGGTATCCGCACATCTGCCGTCATCTGCATCGGCACGGGTACCATTGCTGCATACATCGGTGCCGGGGGTCTTGGCCAATACATTGTTCGCGGCCTGGCTTTCTACAGCAATGGTCTGTTGCTGGCCGGAGCGATACCAGCCACCTTGCTTGCCCTGCTGACTGACTTTCTGCTCGGCAGATTCGAAAGAACCGTCACCCCACGCGGTTTGAGGGTTGAAGCTGCGAAAAACCGCAGCAAATCCTGAATATCGCAAGTCCAAAAAAGAAAGGAGAATGAACCATGAAAATCAAACACAAAATCAAACTTCTGGCAATCGCTTTAGCTATGGTAATGGCAATGACCGCCCTGGCTTCCTGTGCCGGAAACTCTGGCAGCGGCGCAACCACAATCAAGATCGGGACTCAAGGCTATGCGGAGGTCGAAATACTGGGTGAAATATTTAAAATTGTCGTTGAGGCTAAAACGGACCATAAGGTTGAACATGTCCGGAGCCTTGGCTCGGCGATGGCCGGTTATGAAGCGACGAAAGCAAACGACCTGCAGGCATTCACCGGTTTTACCGGCACATTCTTCCTTGGTCTGCTTAATGAGGAGTTGACTGAAGAAACATCCGATCCACGTTATGTCTATGAATTCGTCCGCGTCAAGATGGGCGAAGAATACGATATGTACTGCGCAGAACCCTGGGGCTATAACAACACCTACGGCATCGCCGTGGACAGAGCATGGGCTGAAGAGAACAATGTCGTAACTCAAAGCGATATGGCACCCTTTGCACCGAACATGCGGTTGGCCGTCGACCAGACCTGGCTGAACTACCCCGGCCAGGGTTATAAAGAGTACACCGAAATTTATGGGTTTGAATACAAGGACGTCATCCCGATGGATCTC
>JAUYTF010000265.1 GCA_030695285.1 Eubacteriales bacterium
AACGCGGTGTATATCGAGTCCCTCCATCAGCGCGGGGACGACAACACAGCCTATCGCCGCGTGAACCTGCATTTCTATTTTCCGAACGCAAACGGGCGCACGCTGTTTGCCGAAAACGCGAAGACGCTGGGATTCGCCATCGGAAAGACGGACTATATCCCCGAACGTGAGCCTTCGTATTACATCGTTTTGCATGCCATCAGCCCGCTGGAGCAGGAAGCCGTCACGGAGCTCACCACTAAGGCGATCTACGCCGCAGAAACATACGGTGGCGTGATGGAGCACTTCGACTCCGCGTTTATCCAAAAAAGAGGCATATTCGGTTGACAAACCACCAAAACACAAAAGAGCCGGACGTTTTTCCGGTTCTTTTTTTTCGTTTTCAATTCTCTTTTGACGCGTGAATGCAGCAGCTTTACTCGCCTTTTCCAAAACAGGCTATTTTCCTACGCAAAACCGCTCAAAGATGCGGTCGATCACCGCCGCGTCCACATCGGTTCCCGTGATGGAGCCGAGGTGGTGCAGGGCGTTTTTCACATCTGTCGCGGCGCAGTCAAGCTCGTCCGCCGTATTTGCGTCCCACAGCGCCGCGCGTGCGAACTCCAGCGCGCGGATGTGCCGCTCGTTCGTGATGGTCGTGCCGTCTGCCCGCTCAGGAGCAGCCAGCTCAAGAATCGCCTTTTGCAGCTCGCTCAGCCCCTCGCCCGTCTTCGCGCTCACGCGAATGGCAGCATCCGTATAGTCACATTTCTGCGGCAGGTCGCTTTTGTTCAGCACGACGACTCTTGTGCTGCCCTCTGTCTCTTGCAGCAGCGTCTCGTCCTGCTCCGCCAGCGGCTCTGCGGCGTTGAGTACAAGGCAGACCACGTCCGCTCCTTTGAGCGCTTCCCGTGCGCGGTCAACGCCGATGCGCTCCGCTTCGTCGCTTGCCTCGCGGATGCCAGCCGTGTCGATGAGCCGCACGGGAACCCCGTCCATACACAGTTTTTCATCGATTACATCCCGCGTGGTTCCGGCGGAGGCAGTGACAATCGCGCGGTCTGAGCCAAGCAGCACGTTCATGAGTGAGCTCTTCCCTACGTTCGGGCGACCGACGATGGCAACCTTTAACCCGTCTCTGAGCACTCTGCCGCGCCGCGCCAGTGCAATCATCGCGTCCACCCGCGCAATCGCCGTCGTCAAAGACTCCGGAAGTGCTTCGAGCGTGTCGGCTTCCGCTTCATCGGGATAATCGATCGCCGCGTCGATGCAGCTGAGCGCGTCCATCAGCAGTTCTTCCACCGAAGCGATCTCCCGCTTGACGCTGCCCTGCAACTGCGCAAGCGCCGACTTCAGGCTCTGCTCCGCGTCTGCATTG
The DNA here is from genome assembly GCA_030695285.1 of Eubacteriales bacterium. Taxonomy (GTDB): domain Bacteria; phylum Bacillota; class Clostridia; order Christensenellales; family CAG-138; genus UBA7703. The sequence goes on from JAUYTF010000265.1 coordinate 1,358, forward strand.
ATGACATCCATAACGGCTTCCGCAGCGGATAGATCCATTTTACCGTTCAAAAACGCGCGCTTGGTAAATTCGCCGCATTCCGCCGGACGAAAACCGAGCGAGGATAATGCGCCGAGCACCCGCTGCACCGTCTGCATGCCGCCGTGTACGTTCAGCTCCATCATGTGTTCGCCCGTATAGCTGCCCGGCGCGGGAAAACAAACCGCCATGCAGTCGTCGATGATTTCGCCGTCTTGCCGCAAGAGCGCGTGCACGAGTTTCCGCGGACGCTGTGTCGGATCGCGGTCGAGCAGTTCCTTGGTTTTGTACGCGTCCGCACCGGAGATGCGCACAACCGCAATGGCCCCGCCAATGGCGGAGGACGGCGCGTAGATGGTGTCTTCCATTGATCTCTCCTGTTTGAATAGTTTCTTCAATCTATCTTCATCAAACACATGGCGAAACCATCGCCCAAAATAAAACACGAGCCGCCGCGAAAACTGCGGCGGCTCCGGATTGGTTCGTTATTTCGCCGGGGTGATGACAACGTGACGGTTGGGTTCCTCGCCCTCGCTGTGTGTGGTTACGCCAGAGAACTCCTGCAGCGCGCTGTGTAAAATGCGCCGCTCATAAGGATTCATAGGCTCCATCGCCACGGGGCGCCCCGTTTGCCGCACATGCAGCGCGTTCTTGCGCGCAAGACGCTTGAGCGTTTCTTCGCGGCGGGAGCGATATCCCTCGGTATCCAGCGTGATGCGGATGTAGCCTTCCTCTTTGCGGTTTTTGTTGGCAACCAGCGAAACGAGATACTGCATCGCATCCAGCGTTTCGCCGCGTCGGCCAATGAGGAGCCCCATCGTTTCCGCATCGATGCAAAGACGAAGGCCGTTTTCCGTGTCCGCCGCCAAGACCGGCGCCGGATTGTTCATCTTCGTGAGCAGATCGCTCAAGAACGCCGCACAAGGCGTGTTTTTGGCGAGCTCTTCGCTGTAATCAAAGTGCTCTTGCGGCACGCCTTCCGGCATGCGTTCACGGTTTTGTCCACCGTACTGCGCGTCGTCCCGTCCTGCGCGCGGCGCGCTGTATGGAGAAGGTCCGCGCTGGCTGCCATCATAGCGTCCGCCACGCTCGCCATCCCGTCGTTCGGGACGCGCGCCGCCGTTTCTTTGGGGCTGCTCGCGGCGCTGCTGAAAGCTTGCTTCCTTTTCTTTGCGATAGACCTGCTCCATCTCCATGACGAGCGGAACCTCGCGCTGTGTCAGACGGATGATCGCCTGCTTCGCGCCGATGCCGAAGAGGCCTTTGCTCTCGGACTGGATGGTTTCGATCTCGACTTCGTCGATGGTCACGCCCATTTCATTCAGGCCAACATAGATGGCCTCGTCAACGCTATGACCCGAAAACTCCATGCTCCTCATTTTACGCTAACCTCCGTCAGCTCCGTCTTCTTTTTGGCAAACGAACGGTTAATC
>JAUYTF010000283.1 GCA_030695285.1 Eubacteriales bacterium
ATTTACAAATAGAAACAGCTATGATATAAGAATACATATCAAATACATATCTCTGCAACTGATCTGGATTTAATTTAACACGAGGTTACTGTTATGTTACTCAGCCATCTAGAAATACCAAAGCTTATTGACATAAGTGCCGTGCGAACGAACGTGACATTTGATGAAGTTGGATTAGTCGCGCATATTTCAAAGAAATATGGGTTTATCTGTGCTTTCGTGATGCCATGTTTCACGGCAAATCTGATCGAACTGCTGAAGGGTTCCGACGTTTCTGTCGGCGGTACTACAGGTTTTCCGTCTGGAGCAGATTGTACTGAAGAAAAAGTATCATGTGCTATCAGAGAAAAGGAAATGGGATGCGACGAAATTGATATGGTGATCAATGTAGGAGCATTACTATCTGGAGACTACGATAGAGTAAAAAACGATATCAAAGCGGTTGTTGATGCAGTCTATCCTTTACCGGTCAAGTCGATTCTTGAGGTTGCGTACTTGACGGATCGGCAGGTAATAAAGGGCTGCGAGCTTGCTGTCGAGGCTGGGGTAACATTCGTGAAATCTGGGACTGGATGGGCAAGCGCTCCGACGACCATTGACCACATTAGAATTATGAAGAATACGGTAGGAGATCGCGCGAAAATAAAAGCGGCCGGAGGGGTAAGAACGCTGGCGTGCTTAGAAGAAATGGTAGAAGCCGGGTGCAATCGATTTGGAATCAGCGTGGCATCCGCTCTGAGTATTCTGAAGGAAGCTTATGAGAGAGAGGGCATCCCGTTCGAAGAGCCGTTGATGGCAAACGAAAAGCCCGGAGGGTATTGAGCCAGTTTGTAGGGGAGAGTTAATAGCATATGAGGTATATCATCGCATACGATTTAGGAACCGGAGGAATCAAAACCTCGTTGTTCGATGAGCGAGGAGAGAGCATTGCCAGCAGCTTTGCACAGTGTGAAACCTATTACCCTGCACCTAATTTTCGAGAGCAGAGACCTGAGGACTGGTGGAATATCCTAGTCCAGACTACAAAAGAGTTACTTCGATCTGTCTCAATTAACACAGCAGATATTGTTGCAGCTGCATGTTCCGGCCATAGCCTCGGAGTAGTGCCGATTGATGAAGAGGGGAGGCTGCTGCAAGATTCCGTGCCGATTTGGTCTGACGCGCGCGCAATTGGTGAAGCTTCAACAGTGCTTCTAACAGCGCAGGCTGTCGATGAATGGTATTTAATGACGGGAAACGGTTTTCCCGCGGGGCTTTACTCCGCTTTCAAAATTCTTTGGCATAAGAGACATAAGCCGGAAATGTATCATAAAGCAGCAGTTTTTATTGGAACGAAAGACTATCTCAACTACCGTTTAACAGGCGTTCTTTGCACAGATCACTCATATGCTACCGGTTCAGGCGTATATGATCTTTTAAAACATGACTATGATTCCAAAACAATCGAGGCCTTTGGATTAAGAGAACATGATTTCCCGTCGCTGCAGGAGTCCAGCGATATCATTGGCACTGTTTTACCGGAAATCGCTCAGGAGCTGGGACTTCCGCAAGGGTGCAAGATCGCAGCCGGAGGCGTTGATAACGCTTGCATGGCAGCGGGAAGCGGTTGCGTGCAGGATGGCATGGGATACACCAGCCTGGGAACGTCCGCATGGATCGCTGTGGTGGGATCAGAACCCGTATTGGAAGCGAAAACAAAACCGTACGTGTTTGGTGCCGTTCAAAAAGGATTGTTTGTTTCGGCGCAAAGTATTTTTTCCGCTGGTAACACGCTTCGATGGGTTCGTGATCAGATATGCATGGATCTGGTAGAGGCTGAACGAAACGGCGGAATAAACAGCTACGTCGTGATGGATCAGCTGGCTATGACTTCGCCGCCCGGTGCAAACGGACTCATCATGACCCCGACGCTCGCGGGTGGAAATCTGCTGGACAAATCGGTCAACGCCAGGGGAACGATCACGGGGCTGGATCTCAAGCACTCGCGTGCGGACATCATCCGTGCCTCTCTGGAAGGAATCTGCTTCGGGCTGAAGATTGCGCTAACGGAACTCGAGAAGAGGATACCGCTCAGAGAAAGCATGCTGATTGTCGGCGGCGGCGCGAAAAGCAAATTTTGGAGATCACTATTCGCGGATATTTACGAGAAGAACATCACATCATCGCGCGTTGGTGAAAACGCAGGGTCGATTGGGGCAATGGCATGCGCGGCGGTGGGGGTCGGTATTTGGAGTGATTACACACCGTTGTTAGAAATCAATCGTCCGGTCGACAGCATCGCTCCGAATCCAGATAATCGTGAACTATACCAAAAAATTTTACAAACCTATCAGAATATTTCAGAATTCCAAAGCGACATTGCTGATTTTCGTAAAAAAATTGGTATTTGAATCAGATAGCATATAATTGCAATTCCATCGAGAGTTGAACTGAAACAATGAGAGTCAGGATAGATAAGTAAACACGTTCAAGCGCTGATAATTTGGACTCATGGCTATAAGCCATATTATAAGAGGAGGAACATATGAAAAGAGTTATCACAATCTTGTTAGTACTGGTCCTTGCGATGGGCGCATTTGCCTGCACAAAGATCGACGCACCGGCCGCAACCGAAGCGGCGGGAGCAACCACGACAGAAGCAGCCACGATGACAGTCGATGCTGAAACCGCAGCAAACGCGGTGACGATTGACCCGAACTACTACGCCGTGTCGCTGGGTTGGTCTCAGAACACATCCGGACAACGTCAGATGAAGGGTTTTAAAGACAAGTTTGCAGAGTATGGCATCACCAACTTCGAAATCGCGACTGCGGAATATGACCCGAACCTTCAGAGCGAGCAGATTCGCGCGCTGATTTCAAAGGGCCCGGTTGCGATGTTCATCACGCCGTCCAATCCTGCCAGTATTTCTGAAGCTGTCAAGGAGGCTGCCGCGGCAGGCATCAAGATTTTCTTGTCCGATGGTTACATCCCCGGAGTGGATGTCGTGTCCACAGTCATGTTTGACAACTACAAGTGCGGCGTGACCACCATGACGGCTCTCTGCAACGCATTGCAGGCGAAGTACGGCACGACGGATGAGATCAAAATCGCCGCTGTGTGGCTGAGTGCAAACCTTTCCTGGCACCAGAGAGACCTTGGTGCTCTAGATGTTCTCGCAATGGAGAAATACAGCAACATCAAACTCGTTGGCGAATGGGACTGGGATGCGACTGGAACCGTTCAGGTAGGTGAAGGCATCGACTCCATTTTGAACTCCGATCCGAACAAAGAGATCAAGGCGATCTGGTGCGCATGGGACGGCGCAGCGATGACCGGCATTGACAAGACCTCGATGGTCCCAGGTCGTGAAGCGATGATGTTCGTCGGTTGCGATGGTGGAGAAGATGCTTGGAAGTACATGCTCAAGTATCCGGAACAGTTCATCATGACTGCCGGCGAAAACATTATCACAATGCCGTATACACTCGTTGATTATGCCATGAAAGATGTGAACATGGTTCCGTACCTCAATCTGGTGCAGGGCTATGCAGTTACCAGCAAGATGATTCAGGATGTGGATTCCATCCGTGATGTCAAACCCGCTGGTAGCGATTTGACAGCTTGGCAGATTCTCGCCGACTATGATCTCCCCGGTTATCTTGACCTGCTCAATCAGGTACTGACTGAAAATGGCTTAGTCGCTGCTTGGGTACCCGTGATCTAGAATACTAGAATTGATTGGAGCGCGGAGATAGGCTTAGCCTATCTCCGCGAATACCAAAGGAGTAAAGCATGAGTTGTTTTTTAGAAGTTAAAGGTGTGACTAAAAAGTTTGCTGGTATGAAAGCGCTCGATAAAGTGGATTTTTCTATTGAGCACGGCGAAGTCCGCGCTCTTTTAGGCATCAACGGTGCAGGGAAGTCTACTTTGATCAAAGTGCTGTCCGGTATTTATATGAAAGATGAGGGCGAGATTTTAATAGACGGCGTACCCGTACGAATCGAAGATCCGAAAGATGCCATTCAGCTTGGCATCTCGACTGTGTACCAGGATCCACAGACGATTCCCAGCATGACCGGATATGAAAACATATATCTTGGGAACGAGTCGGGCAGCAATTTTC
>JAUYTF010000289.1 GCA_030695285.1 Eubacteriales bacterium
TGAGCAACCCCAACATCGTCGCGGTGGCCACGCTCACGGACATAAGCTGCATCGTCCTCTGCGAGGGCGTTGCGCCGGACACGGGGGTAACGACTCTCGCCACCGAAAAGGGCATCAACCTGCTTGGCAGCGATCAGTCCGCCTTTGCGCTTGCCGCGCAGATCAGCAGTTTGCTATGAGCGCGTTTCGGTGCGATCTACACATACACTCCTGCCTCTCCCCCTGCGGGGATGAGGAGATGACGCCGGGCAATATCGCGGGCGTCGCGAAGCTCAACGGCCTCGACATCGCCGCGCTGACTGACCACAACACCACTGGCAACTGCGCCTCCTTCTTCGCCGCGTGCGAGACTTACGGGGTCATACCCGTCGCGGGGATGGAGCTGACCACGAGCGAAGATGTGCACCTGCTTTGCTTCTTTCCAACGCTAATGGATGCAACCGCCTTTTCCGCGGCGGTGGACGATAGACGCATCAAGATCAAAAACAAGCCGGAGATCTTCGGCAGACAGCTTTTGATCGATCTGGACGACGAACCCTGCGGTGAGGAAGAATTCCTCCTCATCAATGCGACAACCCTCTCGCTGGAGGAAGCGGCGCGCCTTTGCCGGGCGCACGGCGGCGCGGCAATCCCCGCGCACATCGACCGCGAGGCAAACGGCATGCTCTCCGTTCTCGGCGGCGTGCCGGAAGAGCCGGATTTTTCAGCCGTAGAGGTGCACGACCCGGGCCGCATAAGCGATCTTGCGCGCGAGCACCCGGTTTTACGCAAAAAACGCACCATCGTCTCCTCGGACGCGCACCGCCTCTGGGAGATCGCCGAGCCGGGGTTTCCGCTCAACCTGTCCTGTGAAAGCGGGGCCGGCGCGCAACAAGTGCGCGACGCGCTGATCGATTACCTGAGCGGGCAAGGGCGCGGAGGTATCATATGAAGGAACTCTCGCTCAACATCCTCGATATCGCGCAGAACTCGATCAAGGCCAACGCCGCGCATGTGAAGATTACGCTGACGCGGCAAGGCAGCTGGCTCACGATAGAGATCGTTGACGACGGCACGGGCATGAGCCCCGCATTTGCCGCCGCGGCTGCAAACCCCTTTACCACCACCCGCACGACCAGAAAGGTCGGCATGGGGCTACCACTGTTTAAACTCGCGGCGGAGCAGACTGGGGGGACGTTCACGATCGAGTCGCATCAGGCGGTTTACGAAGGGGACGCGCATGGCACCACCGTAACCGCAACATTTAACACCGCGCATGTGGATTGCGAACCCCTGGGGGATATCACCGAGACGATTATCACGCTGATACAAGGCAACCCCGATCTTTCGCTGACGTATGCGTATCAGACAGAGGCGGGAGAGCAGCGCCTGAGCACCGACGAGATGCGCGAGATTCTGGGGGAAGAAGTTCCGCTCAATAGTCCGGACGTACTCGCCTGGGCGAGGGAGTTTTTAAACGGGGAAGAATAAAGCTTGCGGCAAACCACACGCCGCACCAACAAAGTCAAGCATGAGCAGAATTGCTTTTTTCATACATCACCGTACGGGGGGTACACTGCCCGAGCGGAATCGCCAAAAAAATTGGAATCAACATTTGGATCAATCATCAGCGAGGAAGGAACGAAGAACATGAAATCATTGCAGGAATTGGCAGAAATTCGCGAGAGAAGCAAGAGCAAGGTTGCGCTCCGCGAGGGACACAACGAAATTCGCATCGTCGTTGGCATGGCGACCTGCGGCATAGCCGCCGGAGCGCGCCCTGTGCTCAGCGCCATGGTGGAACAGGTAGAAAAGCAGGGGCTCAGCGAGAAGGCAACCGTTTCGCAGACGGGCTGCATCGGCATCTGCCGCCTAGAGCCCATCGTAGAAGTGTTTGAAGTGGGCAAGGAAAAGGTCACCTATGTCAAGATGACGCCCGAGAAGGCCAAGCAGATTGTCAGCGAGCACATCAAGGGCGGCAAGCCCGTTTACGAATACACGATCGGTGAGAAATAGGCGGAGGAGTAACCAATGATTCGTTCACACGTATTAGTATGCGGCGGCACCGGCTGTACGTCCAGCGGCAGCCCCGCGATTCGCGAGCACCTCGAAAACGAGCTGAAGAAACAGGGGCTCGACGAGGAGATCAAGGTCGTCCAGACCGGGTGTTTCGGCCTCTGCGCTTTAGGCCCGATCATGATCGTTTACCCGGAGGGCACGTTTTACAGCCGCGTCACGGAAGAGGATGTCACCGAGATCGTCAGCGAGCACCTACTCAAGGGTCGCCCGGTTGAGCGCCTCATTTACAATCCCAAGACGGAAGAGATGCCGCATGGCGTAACCTCGCTTTCCGATACGCCGTTTTATAAGAGCCAGATGCGCATCGCGCTGAGCAATTGCGGCGTGATCAACCCCGAAGAGATCGATGAATACATCGCGCTCGATGGCTATTTAGCGCTTGGCAAAGCCCTCACCGAGATGACGCAGCAGCAGGTCATCGACATCATCAAGGCCAGCGGTCTTCGCGGTCGCGGTGGCGCGGGCTTCCCCACAGGCACGAAATGGCAGTTTGCGGCCAACAACGCATCGGATGAAAAATACGTCATCTGCAACGCGGACGAAGGCGACCCCGGCGCGTTTATGGACAGATCCGTGCTCGAGGGCGACCCGCACGCGGTGCTCGAGGCAATGGCCATCGCGGGCTACGCCATCGGCGGTACGCACGGCTATATCTATGTCCGCGCGGAGTATCCCATCGCGGTCAAGCGCCTCAAGATCGCCATCGAGCAGGCGCGCGCATACGGTCTGCTCGGCAAAAACATATTCGGCACCAGCTTCGATTTTGATATCGATATCCGTCTCGGCGCGGGCGCGTTCGTCTGCGGCGAAGAGACGGCGCTGATGACCAGCATCGAGGGCAACCGCGGCGAGCCGCGCAACAAGCCCCCGTTCCCGGCGGTCAAGGGCCTCTTTGACAAGCCCACCATCATCAACAACGTGGAAACCCTCGCCAACATTCCGCAGATCATCGTCAAGGGAGCCGAATGGTTCTCTTCGATGGGCACAGAGTGCAGCAAGGGCACGAAGGTCTTCGCCCTCGGCGGCAAGATCAACAACACCGGCCTTGTCGAAATCCCGATGGGCACGACGCTTCGCAAGATTCTTTTCGAAATCGGCGGCGGCATCCCCGGCGGCAAGAAGTTCAAAGCCGCGCAGACCGGCGGACCTTCGGGCGGATGCATCCCCGCGGAGCACCTGGATACGCCGATCGACTATGAAAACCTCAAGGCGATCGGCTCCATGATGGGCAGCGGTGGCTTAATCGTCATGGACGAGGACAACTGCATGGTGGATATCGCGCGCTTCTTCCTTGAGTTCACGGTGGACGAGAGCTGCGGCAAGTGCACCCCATGCCGCATCGGTACGCGCCGCCTCTTAGAGATGCTCAACAAAATCATCGAGGGCAACGGCACGCTCGAAGACCTCGACAAGATGGAAGAGCTCAGCCACTATATCATGAACAACGCGCTGTGCGGACTGGGTCAGACCGCGCCGAACCCGGTGCTTTCCACGCTCAAGTATTTTCATGATGAGTATTTGGCGCACGTGATCGACAAGCGCTGCCCGGCGGGCGTTTGCAAAAAGCTCCTGCAGTATGTGATCGATCCTGTCAAGTGCACGGGCTGCACACTCTGCGCACGCAGGTGCCCCGTGAGCTGCATCGCAGGCAAGGTCAAGGAGCCGCACATCATCGATCAGAGCAAATGCATCAAATGCGGCGCCTGCATGGATAACTGCAAATTTAGCGCCATTTCCAAGAAGTAAGGAGGCAGGAACATGGATCAGGTAACAGTCAAGATAAACGGGATCGAAACAAAGGTTCCCGCCGATGCAACCATTCTGGAGGCG
>JAUYTF010000296.1 GCA_030695285.1 Eubacteriales bacterium
TATTCTATATGGTATAAAACGATAAGTCAAACAATTCTTCAATATAATTTTACGCTATTCATCTTAACAGAATTCAGTAAAATTATGAAGTATCTCACGAATCATTTCTCTTGCCATGGCCCGCTACGCGCGAAAAACGCACAAGCCGCGGCAAGACTGAACGATGATGCCTATTTGATAAACGCGAACGAACCGCCGGGCGCGACAGACCCGTCAACGACGATTCGATGGCGGAAGTTGGCTACCAAACCGGAATGCGGACGACGGGATGCGTTCGTTGCAGCACGGGAGAGTGACGAGCTGCTCGGGCGAACGAAGCATCTTTGAAACGCGCAGGCTGTGGCTCAGCGGGAAGATCTTTGTCTGGCTGCAAATCTGCGCGTGTTCTTTTGCGACAATCATGAGGTGCTGTTGAAACGAACTCCCATTACAAAGCTGAAACGCAAAAGGGAGGGCGCCTTGTCAGAGTGCTGCATCAGAATTTCGAACGCGTCACTTACGACGATTCTCTGACACGCAAAACGATCGAGCAGGAGATATCGACGCCGGGTAAAAGATTATCCTAAAAAGTTGTTCAATTTTCTTGAGAAAGAAAAGCAGTATAGCCAGGGCGTGGAAAGCTGTATTGACGCAGGGGATACATCCGGAATTGGCGGCGCACTTCCTACCAGCGACGGACAATTCAGAGCAGAGTAAAGGGTTTACGGGCAATATGAGCACTGTCACAAAGGGACAGTGCTCATGATTCTTTGGCTTAATACGAATCGCAGGATTGCTAGATAAGATTGACTAGTTTCAGTATCAGCAAAACAGCTGCGATGACAACGAGTACATGAATCCAGCTTCCGACTCTGGGGGCATTGGGAATGTATCTTGTGCCGAAAGCACCGAGTAGCCAAAGAACAAGCAGGATGATAATAATGGTCCACATATGAAGGGCTCTCCTTTCGTAAAGCGATTATGTTTCAACGGGATGCGTGTTAATCATTCACTACAAACGATATTTTCACGTTCACACGATAGCGAACGATTTTTCCGTCTTCGACGATCGCTTTCATGTCTTTGATATAAACATTCTTAATGTGCTTTATGGTCTTGGAAGCCTCGGTGACGGCAACTTGTGTTGCAGCCTCCCAACTCTCCGGCGATTCGGCCAGAAGTTCGATGATTTTCACTACCGACATATAGGGACCTCTTTCTACGCCGACTTGAGCGGCGTTCTCGTCAGCTTGATGAGTGATTGCGCTTTGCTTATCGCCTCTTGCGCAACCAGTTAAAGATCAGCAGCAGAACAACAGCTCCGCCGATGGCGATGATGAATGTTGTGAGGTTGAACCCGAAGCTGGCCACGCCGGCGCCGCTGATCAGATTGACCAGGAAATTACCGGCGAATGCGCCGAGTATACCGACCAGGATATTGCCGAAGAGACCCATTCTATCGTTGTTTCTCGTGATCATGCTGGCGATCCAACCGGCTACGCCGCCTAGAATAATCCATGCTATCCAACCCATTGTGTGATCCTCCTGTTTCGTTTTTAAATTTTCTGTTGCGATGTAGCAACCGATTCGATTTCGTTTACCGGGTGTGGTTACTTTGCTTTTTTCTGTGCCTGCTCATCGAGCGTATCATTGATCTTCTTAGCGACGCTCTGCTGCACTTCTTTGACTTTATGCGCAACGCTCGCCTTCCCTTTGTCTGCGGTTTGCTTGATCTTATCGATCGCATCATGCACATCTGTTTTCTTCTGGAGATCCGCTTGAGAGGACTGAATGCGCCCTTTGAGTTCCAACACTTCGTCTCCAGTTACTTTTCCTGCAGTTTGCTTGACTACCCCGGAGATCTTGTTTTTCGTTCGGTTGAGTTTTCGTTCAAGGTTGTTCATGTGAGTACCTCCATGTTTCATTTATTTGGATACTAGTGCGGGTCGTTCGGTTGGCGAGCGCCTAATCCTTGATCAGGACGGCGAGCAGCGAGGCTCCCTTTTTGCCCAGCAACGCGCTGAGCAATATACCGAGAAAGCCAAGGAGAAGAATTGCCACCTTGCCGAGTGGCGTGAAGACTTCGTAGTTGATCAGTATTGCGGAGAGACACGAAACGACTAGAAAAAGTGTGCCTAACTGGATTTTTCGTTTCTGGATGCGCCCAACTGCGTCCTTCAAGCGGGACTTTGCGTCGAAAAGCCCTGCAGTCATCGCCGCAATGATCGTGAAGGGCAGGATGATGGAGATGATTTTCACGATCAAAATCCACTCTCCGTTGGTTCCGCTTTTCATCAAGAATGCAATAACGAGAAAGATAAACGAGAGAATCGCAATGCTGATCGGGAAATGCACAAGAATCGGGTGGAGATGCAGACTGAGATTGGACAAACGTTTCTCGTTGATCCCATATTCGTAATGTTCAAAACTGGACAGCGGAGCACCGCAGGCAGGACATACCTGCTTGACCTTGCCGTCCTCGCCGATGTACCCGCACACACTGCACTTGATGTAGCTTCTCATAATGGCCTCATTTCTTTACTCGACATTTACTCAGTTACCATTCGTCATTAGTATCATATAATAATAATACGAATAATGCAAACAAAAATAATAATAAATGTTCTAATTGCATTCTTTGCGTTGTTATGATGGGTTTCCTTCATTGAAGACCAATGCGAGACTTTCATAAAACGCCATTGTAAAAGGTTTGTGAGTTCATCTGCGCAATCTGGCATGGAAAACGATCTGGTTTTGGTTTACTACTTCGTGAATGTCCGCATGTCTAAAGTCCCCTTCATCGTTGCAACAATAGCTCCCTGATCGTCGATAATGTAGTATTGCGGCGCGAATATATCACCCGAAGCAACTGCCGCATATCCTCCGTTAAACATGGTTGCCTTGCAATAGTCCATCGGGATTTGAATTTTGCCGGTTCTATCGATGTAACCAAAGAGGTTGTCCTTCGCAATATAAGATCCACTAAACACACAGCACAGCCCGCCATGGAATCCCTGTATCGTTTTCCATTCTGTTTGGGCGGGAATAGCGAAGTTGCCTTGCATATCGATAAACCCTTGCGGAAAGAAATCATCACTCGTATTCGGCAGAGATACTGCGAAGATAGGAAACAAGCCTTCGTGGAAGGAATCTGCACCGAAAGGCGAATATTCGATGTATACTTGCGAGTTTTCGGAATCGGCAACGGTGTAAAGCGTAGCGCCGGATTGATCTACAATTCCAAACGCACGTCCGATTCTCGCGGGGGCGACTCCGTTTTGAAAGTCGCCACTCAAAAGTACCGCTAACGTCGCAGTTGAGAAAAGCCATTTCCCCGTCGTATCGATGCAGCCGTAGTTCACGAAGCTATCGTTGCTGCCAACGCGCGCAATCCCGTCCGAAAACGGCAAGGCGTACCCGAATTGCGCCTGGATGACCACTTCACCCGATTGATTCACATACCCCCAGTTGCCTTGGCTATCCGCGGAAGTGTTGGAAAAGTCAACCGGGATGAGCCCCTCGCGGCACGCTTTGATCTCTCTGTAAATGGGCTCAAGAATGATTTTTCCGCTCGTATCAACGAGTCCGTATCTGTCATCACTCGTAATCGAATGATCGCCATTTAAATCTTTAGCGATGATGATGGTGCCTTCAAAGATCGTAGAACCGCTGCTTCTTGAGCCAGGCACGGTATAGACCTCCGGGAATATAGGCTCGATTACTTCAATTCCATCATGAAATGCTGCGACAATGATATTGTTTATATCGATGATCTGCCAGCCGGTGATCTCAAACGATGTTGCGCCTGCTTTCACGGTAGCGAAACCGTCAACAAAGGGAAAGGCCTTCCAGTATTGCGGGGCAATGACCCATTCGCCTTTTGTATTGACGTATCCCCAAAGCCTGCTGGCATCTTGTGCAGCTGCTAAGTATTCGTCAGGCTCTATTGGGACGACAGAAACAGCTTCGCGCAACCAATCCTTTTCCCCGTATATCTTTTCTAAAGCCGCATCGTCGTGACCGGGTTTTGCAAGGACAATGCCTTCATCATTCTTTGCTCCGCACGCAACCAGAAAAGCAAGGCATGTGACAAAGACGAATGCCAATAGCAGCTTATTTAGATGGTTCATGCAAGATTTGCGGGTTGCATATGGTTTATGCTCGGACATGTTTTTCCAGCGCTCCTTTGCCTTTCGAGAGGCTGCATGGAACCGCAAACCTCTCTGTCGGTCATGCGTTAGTAACAGCATAGCTTCGCTTGCTGTGGTCATGCGAATGAATTGTGTCGTTCATCTTAGTCGAAATGTTGTGCTTGAGTTCGGAGGCTTTCAGGCAGAGATCCGTATCCTTCTTCAGTCCCACCGGAAAGATATAATTTCGTTTAATAAGCTTCGTGCTTTCATTGCTGTTGACTGCTTCGGTTGCACTTTCAAGTTGTTCTACTAGTTTTTTCGTGGTGCGTTTCATTTTTTTCTCTAGAATTGTCATAAGAAGCGCCTCATTCTTTCGTCGCAATTGTTCGCTAATGCATTTCTGTCCAGATTTATCGACGGTTCATGAAGGTTACACCGAACATCGGATACTGTTTTTTCCGTTTAGTGCTGCCTTTGAAGCGGCAAAATATCAAAGCAGTTATTGGGTCTGCCTGTGATACAGGGAAGCGCTTGACTGCGCCAAATGGTTGAGCGAAAACAGACATCCGTTCGATACGGGACACTCATCTTACAACCTTTAATTTCCAATGAGTTCTTTATATAGATCATATTATAATAAAAAATATAATGCAATGAATTATAAAAATAAATATCAAAATCATATTTGGTATGGTATTCTATTATTGTGGGTTGAGCAAAAGCGAACCATTCGAAAAAGCGTTCTCTTTCGCGAATGCTCATCTGGACAGTAATATGAATAGTAGATGTTTGCTTTCGAATAGGAGCTTCAGAATTGGGCTTCTATGTTCATGGACATAGCAGCAGTTAGTAGCGAATGGTTGCTGCGCATTTTCTTTAAAGGACAGCACATGATAACGCCGATTATGCACATTCGCTCCAGCTGGCCGTTGTGAAAAAGCCAGGATACCTTGGAGCACCTGACAGAGTGTCTTAATAAACCGGACAAAGAAATACTTGAGGAGGAATTATCAGATGTATGAAATGGTGAAAGACTTTCCGAACGAAATCATTTACAAAGAAGTGGAGCCATGCGTTTCGCTTTACCAAACAACGCATCGACATGGACCTGAGAACAAAAAAGATCGCATTGTCTTCAAGCAACTGGTTCAGCAAATCGAAGAATCGCTGAAACAAAAATATGAAAAATCAGAAGTGCAGCAAATCATGAACCCCTTTAGCAGATTGAAGGACGACCCCGGATTTTGGATGCATACATTGGACGGGATGGCTATGCTGGCAAGCCGGGACGAATGCATTGTTTACTTGCTCAGCAGCCCGGTTGAAAACCTTGCAATCGTTTCAGGCAGTTTTCACATAAAACCGCTGATTCGATATTTTCAGGCTGCAAACACATACTGCTTGCTTGGCTTAGGCAGCAACAGCATTTCATTGTTTGAAGGAAATCGGTATGGGGTGAAGGAAATAGAGTTAGGCGAAGAGATCGCCAACGAGATCGCAGAAATGAACGTGGAAGAGCATGCGGATGGTTTTTTAACGCATGGCAGTTATGGCGGGGCAGAGGGCGTGGCCATGTTTCATGGACACGGCGGAAGAAAAGATGCAATCGAAAAAGATCTGGAGAGATTCTTCCGCTATGTAGACAAAACCGTGATGGAGAAGTTCTCAAAGCAGATGAAGGTTCCTCTGATTCTGGTGTCGTTGGAGGAACACCAAGGTGCGTTTCGAAAGATCAGCAACAATCCATATCTCCTGCAGCAGGGCATCGCGCTATCCTATGAGTCCTTGGATTTGGATCAGATCACAAAGAAAGCCTGGGACATTATGGAACCACATTTTTTGAATAAAACACAGAAGCTGGCGGATCGTTATAACAATGCAAAAGCGAATGCCTTGGGTTCGGACGTACTGCTCGAAGTGGCCCGTGCAGTCTTTGAAGGCAGAGTGGAAACCCTGTTGGTAGAAGCGGATCGAATCATGCCGGGTAGATTCGATGCGAGCACGGGTAAACTAGAATTTGGCAACATCGACGACCCGGAGTGTGGCGATATCATTGACTATATTGTAAAAGCAGTCATGAAGGATAAGGGTGA
>JAUYTF010000318.1 GCA_030695285.1 Eubacteriales bacterium
AATTCGCTGCAACTGAGCAAGCCTTTTTGTGGTTCGCAAACGATGCCCATCGTTCTGTTGCGCGTGGTTGTCATGTGAATCGTCTCCATTTTTTTCTCCTCTCAAATCTGTACCGCATGCACAGGCACGTTGCAGAGAATAACTGCCAAGTTCGTGCATGTTTTCGCCTCGTACTCTGCCTGAACAATAAAAAAGCCAATACTCAGTTCCGCTCGGAACCGAATATTGGCTTACTGTGCGTCTAGTTGTAACAACTTTACGGCTTAGTCTTCCAATGGTCTCTGGTGTGACTATCTCGAAAAACGCTCCTCAAGATCTTCAGCTGTTGTAATGACGATGATTTTTTCACCGGTTTTTGTGCTGACATCAGAATGCGTGCTGATGATTTCTACATCCACTACTTCCTGAATCAAGCTGATCAAGTAATCGCGCGATTTCTCGAAAAGTACCGCTCGAACCTTTTTTAGCAACTCCACTCCCTGGCTGTTCTCTGCCAACTTCTGTTCGGATTGGCTTAGGAAACCCTTGAGTCTAACAACGATCAGATCCTGAACGATCAGCGTTCGAATTTGCTTTGGCCCTCTGCCCATGTACTCGATTTCGAATTTGCTTACTGCTTCGCTGATCTTTGCCTCTGTTTGCCCTTTCGTCACAATATCACCACCAATACTATTACATCATATTACTCGCTTTTCGTCAATATTCGGGTCTTCGCGCATGCAAGCAGCCGCTCTGAAAGAGTGCCATCGAGGTGTGCCCACGCGTGATCTAAACACCGCCTGCATCGAAGCGTCTTTTTGCCTGCCTTGACGAGCACCATTGTCTCCTGATGAAGCAATGTGTTTCGTGCGCCAGATACAAGGCTTTCATCCTTCATCCCGGCAGTATCATCGCTTCCCTATACGCTCTGCGGCAACGATGTCTCCAGCGCTTCAAATACCCTCTCGGTCGTATCCTCGATCGGGCCCGCGCTCTCGATGTGGACGAATCGCCCCTTGCCGGAATAGTATTCGATAAGAGGCCGTGACAGCTTATAATACACCTGTAGTCTTTTTTGGATGATTTCCACTGAGTCATCCGCTCTGCTCATCAAAGCCACGTTACAGCGATCGCATACATCGTTTTCCTTTGGCGGGCAGTCGTCTATATGATAGATCGCTCCGCAGGAAGGACACGTTCGTCTGCCTGTGATTCTTCTGACAATCGTTGCGTCATCCAGCGAGATGTTTAAAACAACATCGATGCTAATGTTCATCTCTTCCAGCATCCTGTCCAAACTTGCTGCCTGTTGCAATGTGCGCGGAAAGCCATCCAGCACGAAGCCGTTCTGGCAGTCACGCCCGGAGAGCCTTTTTGCCAGAATGTCGATCGTAATCTCATCCGGCACAAGCATTCCCTGACTCATGAACGCACTGACCTTTTGGCCAATTGCCGTGTTTGCGCTGATTTGTTCCCGAAACAGATCGCCCGTTGAGATATGCGGAATCGCGAACGATTCTGCAATCCTTGAGGCCTGACTTCCTTTGCCCACACCCGGCGCACCTAACATGATAATTCTCATCTGAGTCCTTTATGCTCCCTTGTCTTTATAATGTCTCCATCGTATTTGAAGGCCGCCGATGAAAAAACCAACACCCATTCCCATGCTAGGGATTGAATGTTGGTTTACCGCGCGTCTAGTTGAATCAACTTTACGGCATAGTCTTCCAACGGTATCTGGTTTTTGACAAAAACTGTCTTTCCTGCCTAAATCATCTATGGTGCGGAACCTGATCTGTCAAGTTGCCATTCTTATGACAAAGAGGCTCTTGCGTTTGATGATGCACAGCTCTGGAGGATCGCTCGTGAACTGCTGAATGTGAAAGTGCGCGCACTCCGTTTAAAACAGCGAATCGTTCCTCAATCATCGTACTGCTGCCCATCGCATCACCAGCATCACACCATCAAATATTTAACCACACTTTCTGCTTGCGGTCAATACTTTTGAACAGATTTTTTTATGATTATAACTCTTTTTGCATGCTGAATGCGCGCAGACGCTTCAGCGCTAGAAAGAGTAGCCGCTCAGGCTTCTCCTGACGGCCTTATACTGCTTCATCCCGCCTGAGAGGTTGTAGACGCGCCAAAACCCTTTGTTGATCAATATGTTCTGTGCGGCGTTGCCCGTGGTCCCCTTGTTGCAGTAGGTGACTGTGACCGCGTCCCGATCCAGCGTATCGGCCGCTGCCCGAAGCGCCGCATGCGGAATGCTCGCCGCGCCGTCCACATGCGCTTTTTCGTATTGCGCGGAAACGCGCGTGTCGATGACCATCACGGTTTCTCCCGCGCTTTGCCGCGCGAGCAGCTCCTGCGCCGTCATAAGGGGACGGCCGCCGTGAATCGCGTTTTCGAGGATCATGCCCGTGTACAATACCGGGTCTTTCGTGGTCGCAAACGGCGGCGCATATGCCAGATCGAGATAAAACAAATCCTCGGCCTTTGCGCCGTAGGTGATGGCGGTGGCAAACACGTCGAGGCGCTTGTCCACACCCTCAACCCCAACGATCTGCGCGCCAAGCAGGCGGCCTGTCGCCCGGTCGGCAACGGCCTTGATGACCATCTCTTTCCCGCCGAGGTACTCCGGCTTATCGGGCTTGATGTTGTGGCACACGACCGCGTCATAGCCCGCCTCGCGCGCCTCACGCTCAGAGAGCCCCGTCTGCCCGACGCTAAGCCCCAACACGCGGAAGATGCCCGTGCCGAGCGTGCCGCGATAGGCGAGCGTTCCGCCCGTCGCGCAGTCGCCCGCGATGCGACCTGTCTTATTCGCAGTGGAACCCAGCGGGCGGTAGACCTGCTTGCCCGTCACCACATGGAACTGCTCGATGCAGTCCCCGCAGGCGAAGATATCCGGTAGGTTGGTCTCCATGCGCGCGTTGACGAGAATCGCGCCGGATGCGCCGAGCGTAATCCCCGCCGCAGATGCTAGCCCTGTGTTTGGGCGAACGCCGGTGGAGAGCAGCGTCATCTCCGCAGAGATACTAGTACCGTCTACGAGCAGCACGCTGTTTTCCGTTATCTCGGCAATCGAAATCCCGGTCAGCACCGTAACACCGCTTTTTTCCAGGTGTTCCTCCACATAGACCGCCATATCACCATCCAGACCCGGGGTGACCTGCGGCAGTTTTTCGAGTAAGGTGACAGCTATGCCGAGGCGCGTCAGGCTTTCACACATCTCCAGCCCGATAAACCCCGTGCCGACGATAGCAGCCGTTTTCGGCTTGCGCTCATCCAAAAAGGCTTTGATGCGCAGCATATCGTTAATGTTGCGGAGCGTGAAGACCTGCGCCCCTTCCCGTCCGGGGATCGGCGGCGTGGCCGCGCGCGCCCCGGTCGCGAAGATGAGCTTGTCGTAGGCGTCCGAAAACACCTCACCAGAGATCAGGTTTTTTACCGAAACGCGTTTTTTCGCGGGATCGATCGAAAGCACCTCGTGCTGTGTCTTGATCCCGACGTTGTATTTGCTTTGAAAGAAAGCCGGATCGCGCGGGGTCAGCTCCTCCGCCTTTGCAACCTCTCCACCGAGAAAATACGGCATACCACAGCCCGAGTAGGAGATGAAGCTGTCCTTTTCATAGATCGTAATCTGCGCATCTTCGCTGTTGCGCCTCGCTTTTGCCGCGGCGGATGTGCCGGCGGCAACCGCCCCGATGACGATTATTTTCATAAGCTTCTTTCCCTTTCAGCGGTTCGGTTTATCCGTTTCTCTGTTTTTCCATCGATGCTTTGTTCTGCCGGTTATCTTTCAGGCGCTCATCAGAACTGCTTCGATTGCGCGGGAAACCAGTGTGTCGTGCGGTTTGCGATCTTCACGAGCGTGAGCATCACGGGCACCTCCACCAGCACGCCGACGATGGTCGCCAGCGCCACGGGGCTCTTCGCGCCAAATAGCGCGATTGCGACAGCAACCGCAAGCTCGAAGAAGTTGGAAGCGCCGATCATTCCTGCGGGCGCCGCAATGTCGTGTGGAAGCTTGAGGAGCTTACTCGCGCCATATGCGATAAAGAAGATTAAAAACGTCTGAATCACGAGCGGCACTGCGATCAGCAAAATGTGCAGCGGGTTTTCGAGGATCACCTTGCCCTGGAACGAGAAGATGATTACGAGCGTGAGCAGAAGGCCCACGATGGTGACATTATTGAACTTCGGCAAAAAGCCTTTTTCGAAATATTCATACCCGCGCTTTTTGATCACGGAGCTGCGCGTGAGGATGCCGCCCACAAGCGGGATTACCACAAACAGCGCCACGGAGAGCAGCAGCGTATCCCACGGAATCGTCACCCCGCCGATGCCAAGCAGCAGCGCGACGATGGGCGTGAACGCCAGAAGTATGATCAGATCGTTTGTCGCAACCTGCACGACCGTATAAGCCGCGTTGCCCTTTGTCAGATGGCTCCAGACAAACACCATCGCCGTGCAGGGCGCGGCGCCCAGCAGAATCGCGCCCGCAAGATAGTCCTTGGCGAGCTCGGCAGGGATCAGCGTCTTAAAGATTACGAAGAAAAACAGCCATGCGATGCCAAACATGGTAAAGGGCTTGATGAGCCAGTTGGTCACCCATGTGACAAAGAGCCCCTTCGGGTTTTTGCCGACGTTTTTGACGCTCTGAAAATCCACCTTGAGCATCATGGGATAGATCATCAGCCAGATGAGTATCGCGATGGGGATAGAGACGTTGGCGTATTCAAACCTGCCTAGAAAAGCGGGTATGCCGGGCAAAAACTGCCCGATGAGCACGCCGGCCACCATGCACAACGCAACCCAGAGGGTGAGATACTTTTCAAAAAAACCGATGCCAGAGTTCTTTTTTGCTTCCATTGGATTATTCCTCCCGAAATTATGTTTATGAATGCGCATCATCGATGCATGACTAGTTTTACTGCGCAGGTGACTCAGCTTCTATCATTCGCGCACACGCGTTCTCGATCATTCCTGTGATCGAATCTGAATCCCCAAGAGTCTCGCTCCTGTTGCCGATTCCATCGAAAGCGTCGCCGGTTTCGATATAAACAATTGATTCTCTTGCAATGTGGCGATTTCCGAACCTTTTCTCAGTTCAACTTCGCCTTTGATCACATAGAACATGACATAGGATTCCATCACGCACGGCGGAATTTTTCCGCCTTCCTCCAGCGAAATCATGCGTGTCTTAAACAGGTCGTTCTGGAAGAATACGTTGACGTTTCGCTTCTCATGCGGCTCCGCTGCTAAACTTGCAAGATCGAAAATCTCCATTTAAACCGCCTTTCTGAATACCATCCGGGTCGAAAAACATTGCAGCGTCGCTAAGCTACCGAACCTTCTTCAAGATCGTGACGACTTCCTCGGTTTTCAGCGCTTTGCCGTAGGAGACGACCTTGCCGTCCACCACCAGCGCGGGCGTGCTCATCACGCCGTAGGATGCGATCTTTGCAAAGTCCGTTACGTGTTCTATCGTTGTGTCCATGCTTAGCTGCTCCAGCGCGGCTTTCGTTGCGGCCTCCAGCGCGTTGCACTTGGCGCAGCCGCTGCCGAGCACCTTGACGGATGCGCCTTCGGTCTTGGCACCCTCCGCTTTTTCCATGCTTTCGCAATCGCATCCGCCGCCGCAGCAGGATGATACGGTTTGCGTTTCGTCTTTTTCTTTCCGTTTTCCAAAGAGTGCCATAATGATAAGTTCCTTTCAAGTACGTTTCCATTTTAATTCAAACTTGTTTTCGTTTCGTTAAATCTATATACGTTTCCATTTTAATTCAAACTTGTTTTCGTTTCGTTAAATCCGCATCTATTATTTAGCTTCTAAAATCCCAATTGGCTTTGTTAAGTCTGTATCTGTTTTCTAACTTCTAAAATCCCAAATAGAATAAATATAACCCGATGAGCAGGATCAATACGCCCATCACGATCTTCAGCACGCGGGAGAGCTTTCCGTACCGTTCACTCTGCACGAGCTTGTTTACTACTCCGATCGATGAGCCAGCCAGCACTGCCAGCGCGCCGTGGCCTACGCCATAGACTAGCATCAGCAGCGCGCCCCAGAGCAAACTTCCGCTACCCGCCGCGATGGCCAGCAGCGCGATGAGCACGGGCGTTGCGCAGGGAGAGGAAAACAGCCCGCCGAGCATACCGGTAACCAGGGCTCCCACATAGCCGCGCCGCTTGTTCTTTCCGGTCAGATAGGTCGAAGGGATGATCTGCACGACATCCCATGTTTGCAGCGCCATGAGCACCATAAGCGCGCCAAGCACGAGATACCACCACTTTGCGCCCGACCCGAGCAGCTGGCCTACACTTGCGGCGACAACGCCAAGCACCGTGAACGTAATCGCCGCGCCAAGCGCAAACACAAGCGACAGCCGGAGCGCTTTCTTTGGCTCGACACCGATGCCGCCGACATAAGCGATCACGAGCGGAATGCTGGACAGCGAACACGGCGTAAAAGACGTGAGCACGCCTGCAAATAATGCTAGCACGGGCGCCAGCCACATGTTTTGACCGATCAGCGCGCTGATCTGCTCCAACCACATGTCGATCATTTGCTCACTCCCATATCCGCGAGAATCGCTTCCATCTGCTCTTCGGTTAAGCCTCCCTGATGCACGGTAAACACATGCTCCTGCGTATCTTTATTGCTGTAAAACCCGAATTCAACACCCAGATCCTTGCTCGGCACATACGGTGTCCCGTCCGCATTGATGAATACCTGCGTCGGAATGACCTGCACGGGAAAATCGTTTGCCGCGCCGGAATGCTTCCACACATCGACAAATTTAATGATCGCCCTGCCCTGATAGGCGGCGTTCATGCTGACCAGCACCGGCGCCATCATCTTGCAGGGAACGCAGGAATCCGCGCCAAAGTCAATGATGATCGGGAGCTTGTAGGACAACAGCGCAGCAAGGTCGATGGCCTCCGCTTCCAGCGCAAAATCAGCGTTTTGGCTTTCTACAGAAGCTGTATCGGCGCTTCCGCCGGTCTCAAGCGCTTCTGCGGCTTGTCCGGCATCCGCTTTTGTATCGCTGGCGTTCTTCGCAAACCACATTGCCGCAATCGCGACGAGAACCACTGCCAGGATCAGAACCTTAAGAATCAAGCTCTTCCTGTTTGATTTGGTCTCAGCCACAACAGTTTCCTCCGCCGCATCCGCATTCGGTTTTGTTTTGTTTTCCGTCATAAAAGCTCCTTAAGTTTTTTGGCATTTCGTAGTCTGTATCGCGCTGGGTATCGCCTTTTTCGCCAAACACAGCGGATAGAATCCCCTCCGCCAGCATCTCTTTGGGCGGCACTTCAAAAGTCTCTCCGCCATATTCGAATACGCGGCAGTCCACCTGTGTTCCGCTGATCTCGCCGCAGCAGCCGCAGTCGTTCTCCGCAACGGCGGCGCATAGATCGCGCCCGTTGACACGGATGGTCGGGGATGAGAGAAACCGATTCTGGATCGCGATCTCTCGCGTCGTCATCTCCACCTTGCGGTACTCGACCGTGTAGCCTGCAAGCGCAAGCGCGGGCGCGAGCGTGTCCAAAACCTCTTTGAGTTCCTGATCGGTGCCGATGCAGCGCTCGCATGTGTTCAGATCGAGATAGAGGTATTCCACCAGAACTGTTTTTTTCGCAGCGCAATCGCCCCCGCAGGAGCATCCCGCCTCATCCTGCACAGACGCGCTGTTCGGCGGTGTCCATTCGGTGTCTTCGCCGACATACGTAATCGCGCCGACGGGGCAGCGGTTGCCACAGCCGTGACAGTGGTCCACGCACAAGACGGGGCTGGCGACGACTGGCGTTGGCGCTTTTTTCGCGTCATACACGCCATGCGTACACTGCGCCACGCAGATTCCGCACGCGGTGCAGATGGAGTAATCGATCACGGGATACCATGCTTTTGCCATATTGCCTCCTATACGATCAAGGGCTGAATCACATTGAACAAGTACCCAATCAGAATGATCCCCAGCGTGCAGATGGCGATAAACAGCGCCAATAGTTTTGGTTTAACCGCTTTTCGAAGCATGATCATCGACGGCAGCGACAGCGTTGTGACCGCCATCATGAAGGAAAGCACCGAACCCAATTGCGCACCCTTGGCAAACAACGCCTCAGCAATGGGGATTGTGCCGAAAATATCCGCATACATGGGCACCCCGATCAAGGTTGCCAGCACTACGCCGAGCGGATTCTTGTTGCCGAGCACGGTAACAACCCAGTCTTCGGGAATCCAGTTGTGAATCACCGCCCCGATGCCCACGCCGATGAGCACATACGGAAACACCTTCTTAAATGTATTGACCATCTGTTCCTTGGCGTACACGAGCCGATCCTTGGTCGTTAAATCGGGGGAATCGATATCCACGCTGCCCGCGGTGAGGATAAAGCGCTCCACATGCCGCTCCATGCGCAGCTTCTCGATCAATGTGCCGCCGAGCACCGCGATGATGAGCCCGAATACGACGTAGATCAGTGCAACCTTTGCGCCAAATATGCTCATGAGCAGCACCAGTGAGCCCAGATCGACCATCGGCGACGAGATCAAAAACGAAAACGTCACGCCCACCGGAAGCCCTGCCGAGGTAAAGCCGATAAAGAGCGGAATGGACGAGCAGGAGCAAAACGGCGTCACCGTGCCCAGCAGCGCCGCGACGATGTTAGCGCCGATGCCGCGAAAACGGCCGAGTATCTTTTTGCTGCGCTCCGGCGGGAAAAAGCTC
>JAUYTF010000325.1 GCA_030695285.1 Eubacteriales bacterium
TACCCGATAAAAATCAACAACATAGAGTATGAAAACAGCATTGGTGTTCGCGTCCCTGCCGAAGCATGTGAATACTTCAAAAACAACCATGATACGCAGCGGAAAGACTACAACGCATCTATAGAGTATTCTCTGGCTTACCAGTTTGATACGCTCCGATTCCAATATGGAATTGATGATAACACGTTCCGTGAGGACGGGTTATATCCACCACAATGTCATTTTTGGATTATTGTCGAATCCTGTGGCTCGGATGCAGATTCCGACGAAAAACCGGTGGAACTCTACCGAACTGATCGAATGAACTATCGTCGTACGCTCCGCGTCTCAAAAGATATCGACGTATCAGACGTAGAAACCATCCGGCTTACCGTCTATTGGGAATTTGACGTGATACAATCAAAGCCCCTCGCCTTCAATGTCGCAATCGTCAACCCCATCCTCTACACGGCAGAGAACTAACCCTCCAAACCAACCACAAAGCCCGATTCCATTCGCTGAAATCGGGCTTTTTGTTTGCTGTTATGAATAGCGGTTGAAATAAGCTTTATTCGTTTACTTCGCGGTTTCGGCTGCCGGCTCTATCGGAAGCAGCGAAATCTGGGCGCGCTCAATGCCGTGGTTTTTCATCACTTGCACCTCAATGTGCAGGCAGGCAGCATCGACGGCAAACACCGTTCCATCCTCCGGAATCTCGTTGAGCACACTAAAAACAAGCCCGTTGAGCGTGTCATATTCGTTTACAGGCAACGCGCAGCCAATCGCCTCGGCGATATCCTCGAGTGGCACGGACCCGTGCGTGCGCCATACGCCTTCCGAAACGGTCGCAATGATCAGCTCATCCCCGTCCTCTTCTTCGTCGATATCGCCAACGATCACTTCGATGAGGTCATTCATGGTCACGATGCCGCACATGCCGCCGTATTCGTCCATCACCACCGCGAAGTGGTTGCGGCTGCGTTTCATATCCAGGAAAAGATCGTCCGCCTTGATGGTCTCCGGCACAAAGCGCGGCGGCTGAACCGCCTGCGCCATGACACTTTCCCGCGAATGATCACTCAGGCGAAAATACGTCTTGGCATCGAGAATGCCAACCACATCGTCTGAGCTATCCCGGCAGATGGGATAAAACGAGTGGCGCGTGCCGTGGATGGTGTCCGCCCAGGCTGCATCGCTCTCGTCCAACCATAGAATATCCACCTGCGTGCGGTGCGTGAGGATGTCCTCGGCAGAGACGTTGTCAAACTCAAACACATTGTGGATCATCTCTTTTTCGGTGGCCTCGATGGTGCCCTTCTCGGACCCGACATCCACCATCATGCGGATTTCTTCTTCGGTGATATTGTCATCTTCCGCGTTGGGGTCAATGCCTAGAAGCCGTAGGATGCCATTGGTGGAGACAGTCAGCAGCCAAACCAAGGGTGCAAATACGCTCGCAACACCGTTGATCATCCCCGCCATGCTCAGCGCGAGCTTCTCCGCGTTCTTCATGGCGACGCGCTTTGGCACTAGCTCGCCAAATACGAGCGTAATGAAGGTTAAAATCAACGTGATGATCAAAACCGAAACGGTGCTGATCGTTGCGGCGGGGATTGTCGTCCCGCCTGCTATGAGCGCGGTTGTGATGCGCTTTGCAAAGTTGCTTGCCGCAAACGCGCTGCCTAAAAAGCCCGACAGCGTAATGGCAACCTGTATGGTCGCGAGAAATCGCGCTGGTTGGCTGGTGAGACGCGCGAGCTTGACTGCACGCTTGTCCCCCTCGTTGGCAAGTCTGGCGAGCTTCGCGTCATTCATGGTGATGACGGCAATCTCCGCGCAGGCGAATACCGCGTTGAGCGATATCAGTACTAATTGCAGGATAATCTGCCAGAATAAGGGATCGTTACCCATTTTTATACTCCGTATTGATCTTGTTGAAAATTCTTGTTTTGCGCTTGGGTTTCTCCTGCGCGATAAAAAATAAGAAGCTTTCTTTGACTGTTCCCCGGTTTAAACTTGCCAAGAAATAGAAAAAGCATAACCTGTTCTCCTTCGATCAACAGAGACAGATTATGTGCTTTAAAAAACATCCGGTCATGCGGTTATGGTATTGGTCGCCGGTACTGTCGCTTTCTGCGTCGCTCATAGCTTTCCTCTCGCGTTCATATAGATGAAGTATACCGATGCACGCAAGAAATGTCAATATTTCTAGGGAATTCTGCGGGGATAGCGTGAGAATTTTAAATGCTGAAGCGACCTGCGCGTGCGTTTATCCACTTCCGCACCCCCTCACTCGTGACGCTTCGTTAACAATTTGTTGAGAAAAGTATATGTTTTTTGAGTTATTTGCACGCATACTTCAGGATTGGAATGGGCTAAAAAATGAATATGACCCCCAAACGCCGCCGCGGCGACCGCCGGGACGCGACACTCGTTCGTGATCTCGACTCGATGCACGTCTTTATGCCGATCATGATGCCACACCGCACAGACAACGAGGCCTTCATTCAGAAGCTTTTGGACATGAGCGCGGTGGAGGTGTATCTCGAGAAGAAGAACGCGCAAAACCCGGAAAATAAATACGCCTTTTTTCACGTGATCCTCGAAGCGCTTGCGCGCACCGTCGAGATGCGCCCGCGCATGAACCGCTTCATCATCGGCAATCGCTATTATGAGCGCAACCACATCACCTTTTCCTTTATCGTTTAAAAAGCGTTTTTCGATCACGCCGACGAATCCATCATGATTCTCAAATACGACCCTGCGAGCGAACAAGTCGCAATCGACAGGTGGAAAACGCGATCGACGCGCACGAGAAGGTGCTCATGAGCTGCGTCATCGGCGTGCCGGATCCCTACCGCATGCAGAAGATCAATGCGTTTGCCGTGCTGCGGCCGAGTATTCTGCCCACGCCCTCGCTCAAGGAGGAAGTTTTCGTGCATTGCGAGAAGCTCGTTGTTAAATACGCCATGCCGTATGACATCGAATTTTGCAGCAAGCTGCCAAAGACGCTAGTCGGCAAGGTGGCGTATACCGTTCTGGAGAAAGAGGAGCTACAGAAGCAGGCGGTCGCCGCCAGAAAAGCGCTCTTAGCACGCGAAAAATGTCTTTTCAACAAGGGTGACAGCTTGGAAATGGCGGCGGGGCGATCGTTCCTACGCCGCCTTGCTCTCGCCCTTGGCGCGGGCTTCAGCGGCGATTCTGCCGGTATCAGCGCGCGAAATCCTGCGGCAAGAACCTTCTTCATTTTCCATCAAAATGACTTGACACTACTAGTCCGTTTGCCTATAATTGAAAAGCATGAGTTGCCAATGTAGCTCAGTTGGTAGAGCAGCTGATTCGTAATCAGCAGGTCTGGGGTCCGAGTCCCCACATTGGCTCCATTTTTTTCGGGGTGTAGCGCAGTTTGGTAGCGCGTTTGGTTCGGGACCAAAAGGTCGCAGGTTCAAATCCTGTCACCCCGACCAATAGAAAAGCAGCCGTCGTTGGCTACTTTTCTATTGGCTTTTGGCATATAATTGGATTTGTAGCTCCGACCGCCGTCAGGTGAAAAAAGGCTCGCTGTGCGAGGCTTTAAGGGGCGGAGTAGCGTAGGCGAGTGCTTGCGCCGCGCAAAGCGCAAACAAGCCGAAGTCTAAGCGGAAAATCCAGTCACCCTGAACATAAGCAGAGCCGATAAACTCTAGTGTTATCGGCTCTTTCATCTTACCCAAAACCCACTTTGTTACCCACTCTGGTGTATTCTTCGACGATGCATGTGCTGTGCATCTGTACTGAAGACCGTGCTATGTCATTGGTAACGGGACTCGAACACCTGAACTATGCCCTGTTTATGCGGGGAATCAGGCTGTCGTGTCATATTTCGCGTG
>JAUYTF010000328.1 GCA_030695285.1 Eubacteriales bacterium
TCGCCTACCTTTTCGGAGTTTATGAATAACTGACTGCGCAGCGATTCTCCCACGGGCATATTTCCCCCGATTACTATATTCTTCTATCATTGTAAACCCTGAAAAGTTCCAATGCAATCAAACGGGCTGTTTGTCACAGATTGTTAACCCATTGACCCGAATATTCGAACATTTTTTCAAAAAGTGGGGGAATTTTTGGAATTTTACGTATTTCATGCGTTATTGCGCATTTTGCTTGCGCGCATTTTTCGATATGCAGCCATTTCTGTCGCTTTCACTGCTCTTGCGTGTGAATCGCGGCGAATGTTTCGCGTTCAGGAAATCGTACAAATACGGCTCGTTTTCTTGCATACCGCTCTTTTTTATGCTTTCCTTTACGCGTCTTTTGTCCGGGATACAATTACGCCGCGCCAGTGCGGGCAGCAGGGATGCGCCACGGCGCGCGGACGCAACGGCGGCTTGTAAATCGGTTGCTTTTTTGCTATGATGATCATTAATATAGGGGGTATATCACTATGGAACAACTGCAATCGATTTGGGCGGCAGCGCGGGAGAATATCCGTCCGCAAATGACGGGGCTTTCCTTTCACGCCTGGATCGACGTGATCGTCCCTCTAGCGCTCCATAAAAACATCATGGTTTTGGAAGTGCCTTCGCCTGACATCCAGAAAACCCTTGAGGATTTTTATTTTGAGAATCTGCGCGACGCGGTAAAGGCCGCCAACGAGACCATCTCTGATATCAAAATCATACTGCCGGAAGACCGGGATATCTATATCAACCCCATCAGCGCAGAGCCGATCAACGTTTTTGCGCTCAATCCGAAATACACCTTCGAAACCTTCGTAGTCGGCGGATCCAACCATTTTGCCCACGCGGCGTCACTCGCAGTTGCGCAAAACCCGGCGGCAGCCTATAACCCGCTCTTCCTCTACGGCGGCGTGGGCTTAGGTAAAACGCACCTCATGCACGCCATCGGCCATTCGGTCAAGAGCAACGACCCTTCCGCGCGGGTGATGTACGTCACCAGCGAAACGTTTACCAATGAGCTCATCACCGCTATCCAGCTGGATAAGCGTCTGGAGTTTCGTAAGCGCTATCGCAATGTGGACGTGCTGCTCATAGACGACGTGCAGTTCATCGCAAAAAAACAATCCGTACAGGAAGAGTTTTTCAACACCTTCAACACGCTGCACAACGCCAATAAGCAGATTATCATCAGCTCCGACCGTCCGCCCAAGGAAATCAGTAGCCTGGAAGAGCGCCTGCGTTCCCGTTTTGAGTGGGGACTGATCGCAGACATTCAGCCGCCGGATGTGGAGACGCGCATCGCGATTCTTCGAAACCGCGCCAGGCTCGATAACCTCGACGTAGACGACGAAATCATACAGTTCATTGCAGAGCATGTGGTGAGCAACATCCGTGAACTGGAGGGCTCCTTAACACGCGTGGTCGCCTATTCGCAGCTGCGCCGCAGGCCTTTGACGCTGGAGCTGACCATAGAGGCCCTGCGCGATCTGCTGCCGGACGTGAAGAAAAAAGAGATCACGCCGCAGATCATCAAAAACACCGTGGCGGAATACTACTCCATCCCCGTCGAGAACCTGCTCTCTGAGCGCAGGGATCGGGAGATCGTTTTGCCGCGTCAGGTTGCGATGTATCTTTGCCACGATATGCTGGGCATTCCCTATAAGCGCATCAGCACGCTGTTTGACAAAAACGACCATACGACCGCCATCAACGCCTGCAAGCGCGTAGAGGATATGATAGGAGGCGACAGCTCGTTTGCGTCGGTGATTGCGGATGTGAAGAAACGAATGGCATAGGTCGCTTTCTTTTGACCGCGCGCGTACTGTTCTGTTTTGAACGGTCCGCCACTTTATCCACAATTTGTGGATTCGCGTTGTGGACTCAATGTGCAGTGTGTGGAGTGTATGGATTGTGTGGATAAGAAGGGATAAAAAAACGCGGTTTTCCACGATCTGTTCCACTGCTAAAACCGCGCTAACCCTCATTTAAAACACGTTCTCCACACTGCGCACCATACACTACTACTACTACTTCTGTATTACTAGTTATTATAAACACACTCTCAAGCAAAATTGTGTGGATAACCGAAATGATAATTATTCTTAACAAGATGATCCGTTTCACTTCGTCGCCAAACGCTATTACCCGTGGCTATTTAAATAGAGCCGGGAGAGACTATATTATGACATGTAAATAAAAAATGTGAGATAATATGATCCAACCGATAAGAGATTATAGGATAAGAATAAATATTTTTATTTCATAACCGAACGCTGAGAAAGGAAGTTTAATCATGCATTTTTACATCGACTCGAAAGAATTGACCCAAGGCGTTCTTTCTGTCATCAAAGCACTTCCCGTTCGCACCACGATGCCGATTTTGGAAGGCATTTATCTGGAAGCGACGAGCGAAGGCATCAAGCTCAAGTGTTCGGATCTGATGCTGCAAAAAGAATGCCTGCTGCCTGCAACCATTGAGGAGGAGGGCTTTGCCATCGTACCTGGAAAGTTGTTTTCCGAAATAGTCCGCAAACTGCCGGAATCGATTGCCGAGGTGACGTTATCCGGCAAATCGCTCGATATCTCCTGTGGCAGGGCAAAGAGCAGCCTGCAGTGTGTTGAGGCGACGGAAGAGTTTCCGGAGATGCGCTTTACGGGCGAGACTTTCACGGTAAAGATGGATCATTCCGATTGTCGCGATATGATCAATACGACGGTATTTGCCACCGCGCAGGACGATAGTAAACCCATTCTCACCGGCGTGCTCATGGAACTTGGAGAAGATATTACCATTGTCGCGACCGACGCGTTCCAGT
>JAUYTF010000331.1 GCA_030695285.1 Eubacteriales bacterium
TTCTCAAACGGGTTTTGCGGATTGAGGCATTGGGAGCCAACACGCTGCGATTTGTATTTGCGGATGGAGCCACTTACTTATCGGTATGGAACGACCGTTCCCGCTCGGAGAGCTGGACGGATGAAATGAAACAAGCAGCAAAAGCTAAATCATTGGCGATTAGGGAGGCACTTCACAGTGGAAGCAGCGCAGAAGAAGGTTACGAAAATTGAGCGATCAGCAGTCGCGTTCGGTGAAAACCAGGTTCGACCGCTTACGAAACGGCGCGTCGCCGCATATGCGCGGGTATCGACCGACAGCGATGAGCAATTCACGAGCTTCGAAGCGCAGGTTGATTATTATACCCGCCAGATCACCGCTAACGCGGATTGGACGATGATCGAGGTCTATACGGACGAGGGTATTAGCGGAACAAATACAAAGAAGCGAGAAGGCTTCAACCGGATGATATCGGACGCGCTCGCAGGGAAGTTTGATTTGATCATAACGAAAAGCATCTCGCGATTCGCTAGAAACACCGTAGACACGCTGACAGCGGTGCGCCAACTCAAAGAGAAGGGCGTAGAGGTTTACTTCGAGAAGGAGAACATCTACACCATGGACTCCAAAGGTGAGCTGCTGATCACGATTATGAGCTCTCTGGCGCAGGAGGAGAGCCGTTCGATCAGCGAGAACGTCGCCTGGGGCAAACGCGCAAAGTGTGAGGAGGGGAAGGTCTACCTGCCTTACAAACAGTTCCTCGGCTACGAGAAAGGCCCTGACGGGCAGCCGCAGATAGTCGAAGAACAAGCGAGAACCGTCCGGCTGATTTATGCTCTTTTTCTAGAAGGATTCATGCCATCTGGCGTCGCGAAGCGGTTGGAAGGCATGGGGATTCTATCTCCCGCAGGAAAGCCACGCTGGCAACCGGGCACCGTTGAGAGCATCCTGACAAATGAAAAGTACAAGGGTGATGCGCTACTGCAGAAAACCTTCTGCGTAGACTTTCTGACCAAAAAGATGAAGCGAAACGAAGGCGAACTGCCCCAATACTATGTCGAGCAGAGCCACCCTGCGATCGTATCTCCTGAGGTGTTTGACGAGGTTCAGCAGGAACTGAAGCGTCGTCGTGAAGTTCGATATTTTGGCAGAAGCGGGTGTTTTTCCAGCAAGATCATCTGCGGGGAATGCGGCAGTTACTTTGGCAGGAAGGTGTG
>JAUYTF010000355.1 GCA_030695285.1 Eubacteriales bacterium
TCAGGAGCTGCTCGAGATGGGCGCGCTGATCGAGCACGCGATTCAGTCCGCCAGCGAAGCGCTCATCAAGCAGGATGTAGCAGCGGCCAATCACGCGATCGCCTTCGATTGCGAGGTGGATCAAAAAGAGCGGGATATCGAGTCCCTCTGCCTCAAGCTCCTCTTGCAGCAACAGCCTGTGGCAAAAGATCTTCGGCTCATCTCCGCAGCGCTCAAGATGATTACGGATATGGAGCGCATCGGAGACCAAGCCGCTGATATCTCCGGCATCGTCATCTATCTGGCCGGAAAACAGTATATCAAGCCACTCGAGCATCTGCCGCAGATGGCTGAGGCAGCGATTCGGATGGTCTCCGGCAGCATCGACGCATTTATCAACAAAGACCTCGCGCTAGCGCGGGATGTCATCGCCATGGACGATGTCATCGACGATTTATTTGACACGATCAAAGGCGAACTCATCGCGCTGATACAAAACGGGTCTGACAACGGCGAACAGGCCATCGATCTGCTCATGATCGCGAAATACTTCGAGCGCATCGGTGACCACGCGCAGAACATTGCCGAGTGGGCGGAGTACTCGATCACCGGCGTACATAAGGGTGCCGAAATATGATTTACTATGTGGAAGACGACGCGAACATTCGCGAGCTTGTAATCTATACGCTCAACCAGACAGGGCTTGCCGCGAAAGGGTTTTCGGACGCGGCGGCGTTTTTTGCCGCTTCCACCGAAGAGAAACCCTCGCTGATCCTGCTTGATATCATGCTCCCCGGCGAAGACGGCTTAACTATCCTGCGCAGAATCCGCGCAAACGCAAGCACCACCTCGATTCCCGTGATGATGATCACCGCCAAGGCCACGGAGTTTGACAAGGTATCCGGCCTCGATCTCGGCGCGGACGATTACATCGCAAAGCCATTTGGCATGGCGGAGCTGGTGGCGCGCGTCAAAGCGCTGCTGCGTAGAAGCGGACTAAAGACAAGCGCCGAGCGGCTCACGCACGGGGAACTCGTCGTGGATATTGCCAAGCACACGGTCACCGTCGGCGGACAGAACGTGATCCTCACCTATAAGGAGTTCTCGCTCCTTGCCTGCCTGATGGAGAACGCCGGACGCGCGTATACGCGCGAGCAGCTGCTTGAAACCGTCTGGGGTTACGATTATGAGGGCGGCACGCGCACGGTGGATGTTCACGTACAAACACTGCGCACCAAGCTCGGCAGCAGCGGCCGGTATGTCGAAACTGTGCGCGGCGTCGGCTATCGTTTCGGCGAATAGCGGCAACGATCGCGTGGTGCTGCTTTGAGGCGAGGAATATCTAATCGCGAAGCAAAATGGAGTAACAATAGATGAGAAAACGCATATTCTGGAATATCTTCCTCTCCTCGCTGATCGCGGCTCTTCTGCTCGGCGGCGCGATTATCCTTGTGCAATACCGAGCGTTTGAAACGCTTGTCATTTCAGATCTTTCTTCCGAATGCGACTACGCGCAAAGCGGCCTGATCTCTGCTGCAAACGAGCAGGAGTACTTGGGGCGTCTGACATCCCGCAACCGCTTGACGCTGATTGCTGCGGATGGAACCGTATTATTCGATTCCGCTTCCGATGTGTCCAAGATGGACAATCACGCAGACCGTCCGGAAATATTTGCTGCAATAATCAGCGGCGAGGGCACGAGCAGCCGATATTCCGAAACACAGCTGATCAAAAACTACTACTACGCCCGGCTTCTGCCGGACGGGCGCGTTCTGCGCGTTGCAAGCAGCCAGAACAGCGTGCTCGGCATGCTCAGTGGATTGCTGCCGGCCATGCTCCTTGTTCTTCTTGCAATCCTGGTTGTCTCCGTGTTTTTTGCACGCTATTCCGCAAAAACCATTCTGCAGCCGATCAACGCGCTGGATCTGGAAAACCCTCTCGCCAACGCAACCTACGACGAGCTTGCCCCGCTGCTCACCGGTATGGAACGCCAGCGCCGGGAGAACATCATCCGTATGGCGGCGCTCTTTGAAAAGCAACGCGAGTTTACGGCAGTCACCGAAAACATGCGCGAGGGGTTCATTCTGCTTGACGCAAGCGATCGCATTCTGGCGATCAACAGCAGCGCTTCACAGATTTTCGGGGCGGCCTCAAGCACCATCATCGGCGCGCATGTGCTCATGCTGAACCGAAGCGTTGCGCTGCAGCAAGCGCTGGAGCGGGCGAAGAAGGACAGCTCCGGCCAATCGACGCTGATTCGCGGCGCGCACACCTATCAGGTGCTGGCGAGTCAGGTGACGGACAATCAATCGCCTGCGGGAACCGTGATACTCATTCTTGATATCTCGGATCGCGTAGCCGCAGAACAGATGCGGCGCGAGTTTTCTGCAAACGTGTCCCACGAGCTAAAAACGCCACTGACCTCGATCCTTGGCTATGCTGAGATCATGCGCGACGGCGTTGCAAAGGTTGAAGATACGCGCCGCTTTTCTGGAAAAATCTTTTCGGAGGCTTCCCAGCTCATGTCGCTCATCGACGATATCATCCGCCTATCTCAGTTGGACGAGAGAACATCGCTACCGGAGATGACGCCGATCGATCTTCGGGAGATCTGCGAGGATGTTTGCCAGCGTTTGCAGCCGCAAGCCGAGAAGGCGGGCGTTTCGCTCAACGTCAACTGCATCAGCGCAACTGTGCGCGGCATCCAAAAAATACTCGAGGAGATCGTTCAAAACCTAGTCGATAACGCGATCAAATACAACACCTCCAACGGCAGCGTGGGCGTGACCCTCAGGCGCAACGATCAAACCGTGGAGCTGGCTGTGTCCGACACCGGTATCGGCATCCCGGAAGAGCATCTTTCGCGCGTGTTTGAGCGTTTTTACCGCGTGGACCGCAGCCGCAACAAGCAAATCGGCGGCACGGGACTCGGCCTTTCCATCGTGAAGCACTCAGCCGAAACGCTTGGCGCGACTGTGCATCTGGAAAGCCGCCTCGGTATCGGCTCCACGATAACCGTCTCCTTCCCTGCGATTGACTAAGACCCAGAAAACACAAGAGCAGGCATGATCGCATCGGTCACGCCTGCTCTTTAATTTAGCCAAAATCCGAATAATGCCGTTAAGACTCGGTTTTCTCTTTCGTGTCTTCCTCGATTTTTTTCGGCGCGTTCTCGCGCTTTCGCGCCGCGCGGTCCTGCGCGTCCAGCCCAGACCCGAGCGCAATCCCTGCGCCGAGGCCGATCGCCAACCCAATCGCCATATTGTCAAACAGGGTCTGCCCGAACGAAATTCCGATTGCGAGTCCAATGCTTAGGTAAACGGCCATCCAGGCGCTTGCCGGACGCTCCATCTCCCAGCCGTTTAGCCCGGC
>JAUYTF010000362.1 GCA_030695285.1 Eubacteriales bacterium
CTCACTTAGAAACAACTTCGCTTCACCGGCGGAGATACGAGAATCGATCTCCTCCACCACGTAATTCTGTTCAGGGTCGATTTGCTCCGGCAGGTCGTGCGCAGAGACTGCGAGGGCGGGTTCGCGCTCCGGAAACGCGACTTCTCCCGCTCTGAGATGCGGCAGCACAAGAACGCGAACATTGTGCGCTTGCGCTGCTTTTTTGATTGCGGGCAGTTGGCTGTTTTGGATGTTTCCAGTGGCGATATAGACGCAGTCTCCCGCTTTGCAAAGCCTGTCCGCAATCGCGTCGTTGAGCGCGTCAAAGTCTTCCGAAGACTCAAACAGATCGTCCATCGAAAGCGCATCAATGCTCATCTCAAGCAGAAAATCCGCAGATGGATGCAATCTCGTTTGCACGAAAATCTGATGCACGTTTTTCAGCACTTTTTTCTGCGCGATTGTAAGCGCTTCGGGTGCGGGAAGCATGACGATGGATATCATACGAATGGATCGCCTTTCTAATGAGCAACGAAATTGAATTTTTTACGCACGATTGCGAAACTGGAGCTTTGCCAAGATGGAACCGCCGGGGATGAAGGCGAGATCTTCTTGCGTAAACATCTGCATCCAGAGTATACCGATGAGATAAAGCGCAACGCCGACGAGGATCGCGCCCGCCGTTGCGATGGTGTTGGAAGGGATTCTTGCGTGAATCCAACCATAGCTGAAATAGGCAGCTCCACCCATGATGAGCGATGCGACCAGAGGCTTGATGAACGTATCCATCACGTTGAGCTTGAGCTTCGTAAAGCGAATCAGATAGATTGCATTCAGCACGCCAGCGACGATATAGCAGGCGGTCGTGGAGATCGCCGCGCCTTGAATTTCGATTTCAGGATTGCGCATGAGCGTCAGCATCAACACAACTTTAACTACGCCGCCGATAAGGAGATTGACCACAGGGATATGCTGCTTGCCCGCGCCTTGCAGGATGCCCGTGAGCGTCTGCACCAGCGAGTGGAAGATTACGCCCACTGCGGAGGTACGCATCAGCGCGCTGGCAATGGCGAGACGCTGCTCGTCAATGTTGTATAGCAGATCGATCACCGGCGCGGAGAGAGCAAAGAGCCCAACCGCACAGGGAATGCCGATGAACATAGCAAGCTTGATGCCCATGGCGGAGACGGTGTGGATCGCTTTTTTGTTCTTTGCAGTGCGCGCGGCAGAGATCGCGGGAACGAGACTCATCGCAAGCGCGATCGTCAGCACCGCCGGCATATTGATGATGTTGGTGACGTTGCTCCTGAGCGCCACATAGCGCATGGAAGCCTCCACCTCACTAAAACCAATGCTCAACAACGTGTTTTTGATCAAGGATGCGTCTGCTATGCCAGTAATCGGCATAATCGATGCGCCTATGGTCACGGGAATCGCGATGGCGAACAGCCCGCGGATGATGTTATTGTCGCTGACCGGTTCGCTCAGCGCTGTTTGATTCAGCTCAATGTCGCGTTTGCGGAAGAGATAGAACGCGCCAACGACGATCAGCGCAAGCAGCTCCGAAAGCGTCACGCCCGCTACAGCGCCCATCGCGCCGTACTCTAGACCGCGCGGCATCCAGCGCGCCGCGAGAAAAAGGCCGATGGCGAGTTTGCCAGCTTGCTCGGCAAGCTGGGACATCGCGGTGCCTGTCATCTGCTGTAAGCCCTGCAGATAGCCGCGATAGGAGCACATGAGTGATACGATCAACAGCGCTGGAGACATCACGCGAAACGAGGGAGTAGCCAGAGGCCCTACGGTCGAGCGCGCCAAAAAATCCGCGCCGAAATACATCAACGCGGTGGTGACCACGCCGATGATGGCGAGCAGAAGCTGAGACTTGCGAAACACGCGCTTTGCGCCCGCCATATCCCCAACCGCCGCGCGCTCTGCCACCATGCGCGAAATCGCCGTTGGAAGTCCCGCGGAGCTAATGACGAGCAGCGTGGAGTAATACGGATACACTGCCTCGTAATACTGCATGCCGTCGCCGAGCATATTGTAGAGCGGGATGCGAAAAAACGCGCCGATGACTTTGCAGATCAAGCCTGCAGCGCCAAGGATAAACGCGCCTTTGACGAATGTACTCTTATCGTTTTTTGACATACTGGAAATTCCTTTTCATCGCAGACAGCGCCGCGACACTTCGCCGAAATAATCGATTCGCGGCGTTGCCGCGATGGCGGTATTATACCACCTTTCATAATAAGTGTCATCCTTCGTTTGCGGCTACCATCGTGTGCGGCATCCTTGCAGTGTATGACAACTGTTTGTCGATTTTCTCTTCTCAGCAGGTGTCATCGCGCGAGTGCATCAGCAAAATTAAGCGCCATACAAGCGAGTATCTATGCATCTCGACAAACAAAGACGACGTTGGTATAATGAATCCATTAAATATGGAGGTTAGAGCTATGGGTTTGTTATCCGCAGCCACCGGCGCAATCAGCGGCGTGTTGGCCGATCAATGGAGAGAGTATTTTTACTGTGAAGCCATGGGGCCGGACGTTCTCGTCAGCAAAGGCCAGAAGCGCGTAAACGAAAAGCGCAGCTCCAACACCAAGGCTTCCGACAACATCATTTCCAACGGTTCCATCGTCGCTGTCAATGACGGGCAGTTTATGATGATCGTGGAACAGGGCAAGATCGTGGACTTTACCGCCGAGTCCGGCGAATACGTATACGACAAATCGACCGAGCCTTCGCTGTTTTATGGCGGCTTTGGCAAGGGCATTCTCGAGTCGCTGAAGATCATCGGCCGCCGCTTCACGTTTGGTGGAGACACGGCGAAGGATCAGCGCGTGTACTATTTCAACACCAAGGAAATCGTCGGCAATAAGTACGGCACGTCCAATCCCGTTCCGTTCCGCGTGGTGGATAGGAACGTCGGCCTGGATATTGACATCGCGATTCGCTGCTACGGCGAGTATTCCTATAAGTTTGTCGATCCCATTCTGTTCTATAAAAATGTCTCGGGCAATGTCGAGAGCGAATACCGCAGGGACGAGATCGACAGCCAGCTCAAGAGCGAGCTCATGACC
>JAUYTF010000364.1 GCA_030695285.1 Eubacteriales bacterium
CCGCGAGCGCATACTCCTGATCGTTGAAGAGTTTAAAATCAAATTCGGACACTGCCTCGCTCTGCCAGAGGCGCAGCGTGCCGATGTTGTCTGTATTGTAGCCAAGCACAGGCATATCGTAGGCAACCGCGCGCACGGTCATATCCGCAAAGCGCACGATCATCTCGTGCGTATCCCGCCTGCGGCTCCACGGGTCGCCAAAGCGCTGCCAGTCGTCCGCGCTCTCCACCTGAAAGCCGTCGGTGAAGGACTGCTTAAACAGGCCGTACTTATAGCGGATGCCGTAGCCGTCGAGCGGCAGGTTTTCACTCGCCGCGGAGTCTAAAAAGCACGCGGCAAGCCTTCCTAGGCCTCCGTTGCCAAGCGCAGCGTCTTCGACGTCTTCAAACATTGCAATATCCAGCCCACGGGACTCAAACTCGCGCTTGACTTCGTCGAGAATGCCGAGCACGAACAGATTGTTGTATACCATTCTGCCGACGAGATACTCCGCGCTGAAATAGTACGCCTCGCGCACGCGTTCATGCGCATGCCGGCTCTCGTACCAGTTCTCAGCGATTGCGGCCATCACCACGCCGGATAACGCATCATGCAGCTGCGCGGTCGTTGCGTCCAGAAACGACACCTGATGATTCTGCTTGAGCGCAAGCTCTATGCTCTCCATGATGTGATCAATTTTCACTCAATTTAACCTCGCTTTTTTGCATCGCGTCCTAGTATAGCATACTTTATTTCGGATGAAAAGACGCGCGTCCTGCCGCCAATGATTCAAAAAACGCCAGAATGCTGCATTTTTCCGGGAATTTCCCGGAAACTGGCCTTCACGCACGGATCTCATCGGGTATTCTGTACGTTAAGTTCAATCTTAAGCAGTTTAGTACGACCTACCCGTGTATTCTATCCGATATAATTGTACTTTAGTACATATTTATTTTACATAGCCGCTATTTCCTCGCGGAACCTACACGAAAAAAACGCGAATATTCATCGCGTCTGCAATCGAAAGTCGGTTGTCTTGCGTGTCGTTTCAGTTGATATACGAGTTTATCATGTCCGCGATGCCTATGATCGTTCTCTCGGAAAACACCGGGGCAAGGCCGTTCTTTGCGAGCACATCGCCAAGAGAAGCATACGCTTCGCGTGTCAGAATCCGAAAATACGCAGCTTTTGCTGCCTCGGCGTCGCTCTGCGCCAAGTCGAAGAGTTCAAGCGAGGGCACCATGCTAGCAGCATAGCTGATATAATACAGCGGCGTTTGGAAGGTGTGCGTGATGAGCACCCACTCGGTTCCCTGATAGCCATAGGTCTGCTCCAGGCCGTATGCGTCCGCCAGGCTTACGTATAGGGCATTCATTTCATCCAGCGTCATATCCGGATTTGCATATACTTCCTGCTGAAACTCGTCTTCCATGCAGCAGGAAACGAGCGTGTACATCGCGTCGATCAGCGCGGCTGTGCGCGCCTCGTTTGCCAGATCCCCGTAAAAGCGCTCATAATCATCAAACAGCAAAAGTACCAGCGCCTGTGCATCCATCTCCGCAAGATCCAGACTGTCTCCGGCGGAATACCCGACCCCCGCGTTGTGATAGTAATTGGTGAAGTGTCCGAGTTCGTGCAGCATAGTTGCTACATCGTCCGCAGAACCGGTCCAGCGGGAGAATATAAACGGCGCGCGATGCTCCGAGATATAGGTGGTGAAGCTCGAATCCATCTTGACGCTGCTGTCGGTCACGTCATAGAGCCGGTTTTGCAGCATATAGGTGACGGGTTCGCCAAGCAGCGGAGAAAAGGCGTTCGCCGAGGAAGACAGTGCGCTAAAGAACGCATCCTCTTCAAAGAAAGCCGCGTCCAGATCGGAGGTGTCTTTGTTTTCGATCGCGTCGATAAAAACAGGAGCAATATGGCGCTTCACGGCCGCGTGCAAGATCTTTGCATCCTCTGGCGAATAGTCTCGCCCGTAGGACTGGTAGCAATAGGCAGCATAGTTACTATATCCCAGCCGCGCTGCGATCTCGGCACGAATCGAAAGCTGCTCTAAAAAGATGCCGCCGGCCTGCTCGTTGAGTGCGGCACAATATGCGTCGTAGAGACGATAATACTCATCCGAACGCAAAGACATGTCGGTTACAATGTCCGCATACGTCCAGCGCGTTCCGTTATCGAGCAGGGAGAACGTTGCGCTCAGGCGGTCATACTCCAGCGTCAACTGCTCCTCGCGATCGAGCAGCTGCTGAATCGTCGCGTCATCATAAAAGCTATTGCCCATGATCGCGTCTACATAGCCTTCGCCAAAGGAGCGCCGCGCGAGCGCCTCCGCCTCGCCGGACGATCCGAACAGCGCCGCTGAAACGCCCTGCATTTGTGCGTCCAGTTCCGAGAGCGCGGATTGCAGAAAAGCATACTCATCCCGGTAAAAATCGACCGTCACGTCAAACGCGTAGAGTAGGTAGACCAGCGAGAGCATCGAGTCCGCATGGCTGTACTGCTGCTGCAGCGCCTGATAGATTGCGATCATCTCCTCGGCATCTTTGCCGTCCGAAATGCCACTCTGCAGGTCTTCCATGGACGCGCGCATGCGTTCGATATCCGGACGGGCATAGGTCATGTCCAGGAGCGTTACGTTTTTGTGCTCGATATCCGAAAGCACAGGAGCGCTATATGTTTGAGAACT
The DNA here is from genome assembly GCA_030695285.1 of Eubacteriales bacterium. GTDB lineage: Bacteria > Bacillota > Clostridia > Christensenellales > CAG-138 > UBA7703. Next base: position 2,672 of record JAUYTF010000364.1, read on the forward strand.
GACGGACCCACCCACAGAGGAGCTGATGGCGGTGTTCCCGGTCGCGCAGGCCGCAACAAACATCAGCACAGCAAGCGCGCCAAAAAGAAGCATGCGTTTTGTTACACGAGATTTCATATGTCTATTATAATACGCCGCATCTTCAAAGCCCAAATGTTTTTTCTTACAGCTATTAGATCGTTGCGTAAGCAATCGTTTCATCCGCCATCTGCGATCAAAGAATCTCCCTTCTCTTGAAATCGTCGTGAAATCATGGTATAAACATAAGAACGGTTTCACCGTATCAGAAGGCAATCCGTTTGATGCACCGATTCCAGTATCGGAAAGGATATCGCATATGAACATCGTAGTACTCGCGGGCGGCCTCTCGCCGGAACGCGACGTCTCCCTCTCCACCGGAACCATGGTGACCAATGCCCTGCGCAAAAAAGGGCATAACGCCATTCTGATAGACCTCTTTTACGGATTGGAGCAGATTCCCTGCCCCATCGAGCAGGCGTTTGCCGTCAGCGGCATGCTGCCGCCTTTTTCGGTGCCCGAATCCGAGCCGGATCTCGACGCAGTGCGCAGCGCAAGAGCCGCAGGGTTTTCCGATCAGATCGGCAACGGCGTGCTGGAACTCTGCCTTACCGCTGACCTGACATTTCTCGCGCTGCACGGCGGCATCGGCGAAAACGGCAGCCTGCAATCCTTCTTCGACCTCTGTGGCGTGAAGCACACCGGCAGCCCCGCCTTTGGCTGCGCGCTGGCGATGGACAAAGCCGTCAGCAAGTCGCTCCTTCGCAGCGAGGGTATCCTCACGGCAGACTGGGCTGTCACGCGCAAGGGCGTTTCCTTTGACACGGCGCATATTCCAATCCCCTGTGTGGTCAAGCCCAACAATGGCGGCTCCAGCATCGGTGTGATCATCGTGCATGAGCGCGCACAGCTTGCCCGCGCCATCGAAGAGGGGTTTGCGTTTGAAGATGAGCTGATCGTAGAGGAATACATATCGGGTCTGGAGCTCTCGGCGGGCGTGCTCGGCAACGATGACATCACCGTTTTGCCATTGATTGAAATCATCCCCAAGCACGGATTCTACGATTATCAACACAAATATCAGCAGGGCTGGACGGAAGAGATCGTCCCCGCTCGCATTTCGCCGGAACTGACCCGGAAGATTCAGGATCTCTCAATGCGGGCATTCCGCGCACTCAAGCTCGGCGTTTACGCCCGCATCGACTTTCTGCTCACGGATGACGGCGAGGCGTATTGTCTGGAGGCAAACACCCTGCCCGGTATGACGCCCACGAGCCTGCTCCCGCAGGAAGCGGAACACTTCGGGTTGGATTACCCGTCGCTTTGCGAAGTGATCGTGAACCTCTCCCTCAAACGGTACGAACAAACATGAAGCAGTATTTATTTTCTGAAATCGTCGCCGCGTGCGGCGGAACATATCATGGCGACCCTGCGCTGCTGAATCAGGCAGCAAAAAACGTCGTCATCAACAGCGAATTTGTTAAGCCGGGTTCGCTGTTTATCGCGATCATCGGAGAAAAACACGACGCGCACAAGTTCATCCCCGACGCACGAAAAAACGGCGCGTCCCTCGTCATTTCCGACCGGTCGCTGGAGATCGAACCCTATATCCTCGTGCCGGACACGCTCAAAGCGATGCATCAGATCGCGCAGCGATATCGGGAGAAGTTCGCCATTCCTGTGATTGGACTAACGGGAAGCGCGGGCAAGACCTCGACCAAAGATATCCTCGCCGCCGCGCTCGGCGAGAGATTTTGCGTGATGAAAACGCAGGGCAATCTCAACAACGAAACCGGCGCCGCGCTGACCATCTTCACGCTGGAAGAAGCGCATGAGGTTGCAGTCGTCGAGATGGGCACCAACCATTTCGGCGAAATCGGACGCATTGCCGCATTTGTACAGCCGGATTTCTGCCTGTATACGAACATCGGCCTTGCGCATATTGAGAACTTTGGCTCGCGCGAAGGCATCTTTCGCGGCAAAACCGAGATGCTGCCGCACATGCGTCCCGGCGGCCGCGTGATCGTCAACGGCGACGACGACCTGCTTTGCCAGATCCCCGGCGCGCTGCGCTACGGCCTTCATGAAAACTGCGCCGTACGCGCAACAGAGATTGACGATCTGATTCTGCGCGGCATGCGCTTTACGGCGCACTACGAAGGGCGGCAATGCCGCATGCATGTGCCCGCGCTGGGGGTGCATTCGGTCTATAACGCGCTGGCAGCCGTCGCGATCGGGCAAATGCTCGGCATGGAGTTGCAACAGATCGCCGCCGGTATTGAAACCTACAAGCCGCTCCACGGGCGGATGAATGTGCACGAACTGCCGCGCTACACCGTCATTGACGATAGCTATAACGCCAACCCGACATCCATGAAATCTTCTCTCGACGTGCTGGTAAAATGCGCCGGTCGGCACGTCGCAATCCTTGGCGATATGCGTGAGCTAGGCGAAGCCGGGTCGCAGATGCACGAGGACGTGGGCCGTTATGCCGCCTCGCTCGGCATAGAGAGCATTCTTTGCGTCGGGAAATTGAGCAGCCGGATGTACGACGGCGCACAGGCCGCAAGTCCCGGCTGCGCGCAGTATTTTGAGACGCAGGAAGAGCTGCAAAAACGCCTCCCCTCATTGGTTTGCGAAGGCGACGTCATCCTCGTGAAAGCCTCCCGCGGGATGTATATGGAGAAGACCGTGGAGCAAATGCTCGCGTAGCGCACAAGTGCAATTGCATGACTCGAATCATCACCCAATAAAAAAAGCCCGCGCGGCGCAATACCGTTCGGGCTCTTGTTTTGCTCCGTTTATCATCTCACTGATGTTTTGCGAGGTTGAAACGAGTTACTCCAGGTGAAACGTCGTTTTCAGCGCCTGTATTTCTTCCTCGCTCAGGAGGATGACCTGTCCCGCTTCCCGCGCAACCAAAATGGATGCCGCCGTCGCCTCCGCCACCTCCAGCCGGTCAAAAGCCGTGAACAGAGAGGCGCCCGTGGTGACGATTCGACAGTTCTCAAAGAGCACGACAGGGGTTTTTGCGGAGAACTGCGCAGCTGCGGATTCCGGCCTTTGCATAAATTCCTCCATCGGTCGCGTTGGCACCGCGCGCAGCATGTAGAAACTCTCCGGCACAGTAGATGTTTCAAACCGCAACGGGGATGCGGCAAACGCCATCGCGTTGACTGGCATGGCTGAAAACACCGCGTTGATGTCTGCGTGCTGTGCATAGATCGCTGCGTGCAGAGGGGTTTCTTCTGCGGCGCGCTTGCCAGCTTCCGTCGCGCCGCCCTGCACCAGAACCAGATCGCCTTCTTCCAGCAATGCGTTGTCCATGCCTTGCGGCGTGATCAGGAATGCGTCCGCGTTCACACGCGCGCTCATCACGCCGCTTGCGCTGGAGAGCAGCGCATGCGCGCACCCGCGGCGCAGCTTTTGAATGACCTCTATGCGGATGCTCTGCTCTTGTTTGCTGGTTATATGGTTTGTCAGCGGTTGCATCGCGGGAATCGGGCGGGAATTCCAGAGGGTGAGCTGCTCCCCCGTCACCGCACGCACTTGCCCCAGCTTTCGCGTCAGCAGGTCGTGCTTTGCAGCGTAGTCGATGGTTTCAAAGAGCTGATAGGACATGAGCAGGTTTTCGCCGCCCACGCACACGCCGTGATTTTCTAAAAATACCACGTCCGCGCCCGTGGAGAACGCCGCATACAGGTTTTCGCCGAGCGCGTGGCTGCCCATCATCGCGTATTTTGAGAGGCGCATGTTTTGGCAACGCGCGAGCGTATCCGGCAGCAGATCGACGCGCGGAAGCGTCCGCGTGAGCGAAAACGCGATGCAGTAGACGGGATGCGCATGCACCACGGCGCGAAAATCGGGTCTGGCACGATAGGTTGCGCGGTGAAAGAAAATTTCGGTGGACGGCTCGTGCCTGCCTTCATATGCGCCGTCCGGATGGACGCAGACGATATCCGCCGCCGTCAGGCTGCCCTTGTCGAAGCCCTTCGGGGTGATCCAGATGTCGCCGTTTTCGTCGAGCACGGAGATGTTTCCGCCGGTAGCGGTGGTCAGCCCGCGGTCATAGAC
>JAUYTF010000378.1 GCA_030695285.1 Eubacteriales bacterium
CGTCAGTTGACGGATGCGCCTTGTTGTCTCGCTCGAGAGCACCTGGCGTTCATAGTATTCGCGATAGGCATACACCCGCCCGCCGGACGAGACGGCAAACCAGAGCACCGCGCAGGGGTCGTTATATCCCCAGTCCATCGCGCGGAATCTGCGCCAGTTTTTAGGGATTTCAAACGGCTCGATCACGTGCCGCTCTCTCGAAAACTCGCCGAAGTACTGCCCCGCCAGCACATCCCAGTCTCCGTCGAGATGGGCGCGCCTCAGCGGCTCCGGCAGGTTTTCGAGGGTGATCACATAGGACTTGTCCCGCATCAGGACTGGATTGTCCGTCACGCGCGCCGGAATGAACAAGTAATCCTCCGCCCGCTCGCTCCCGCGATACCGGCGGTCGATGAAGAGGCGCTTGACCCATCCGTGCCCGACACCGCCGGGATTGCATGTGTAGTACATGCGCGGCGAAAAGTCCGTGCGCACCGAGCGGTTGCAGGTCGAGATGAACTGCATCTGGCTCTCGGTGAACTGGGTGGCTTCCTCCAGACCGATTACGTCGTATTCCTGCCCCTGATAGCGGTATACGTCCTGCTCATTGTCGCAATAACCGAGTTTGATGCGGCTGCCGTTCGGAAACGTGAATACGCGTTGCGTTTGGTTGTAGTCTACAAACCCTGATAATTCCGTCTGCAGTGATCGCACATGGTTTTCGGTCAGCTCCGAGAGCGTTCTTCGGAGCAGAAGGAGTTGGAGTCCTTCATAGCGAAGTGCGAGCAGAACGAGCTTTCTTCGCATGGCCCAGCTTTTTACCGCCGCCGCGCGCGCCGCCGTATGCGGTGTGCCGTGCCCTGCTTTCGAAGAATGCCCGCTGACGCGGATTTGGATACCCCTTTAGTTGGAATTCCACGTCACTCACCCCAGCCTTCCCGATCCTCCAGCACGATGACGATCCTGCGGTCTTCTTCGTCCGGCGGCAGTTTTTCACCGGTACCGAGTTCTTCCAGCAGTTTCGCGGCAACGCTGTATTGGAGTTCCCCCAGCAGCGCGTGCTCTACGATGTAGCGCCCAATCCGGCGGAGTGCGTCGGCAAAGTGCCTGCTCTCCGCGCCTTCACCCCCCTTTCGTCCTTTTGCGAGGATCTCGCCCTGCGGTATGGCGAGGTGTTCGCTCAGGCCCGCAAGCGTATACGGCGTCTGCCGGATGGTCACGCCACCGTTTTTGAGGGTGACGCGTTCCGCCGTCGCATCGCATGCGGCAAAATACGCTTCGATTTTGTCCTTGAGGGTTTTTCGTTTGGCCGATTCCATTCGATCGTGCTCCTTTCTTGCATGGCGGCAGATTTGTTCGAGGCTGGTCCCGCCGCCACAGACATCGTAATGCAAGACACGATATATTAATTACGACAGTTTTGGGTTCC
>JAUYTF010000383.1 GCA_030695285.1 Eubacteriales bacterium
GAGCTCATGACCGCCTTACAGCCCGCGTTTGCACGCATCAGCGAGATGGGGCTTCGCTACAGCGCGCTGCCCGGCCACACGAAAGAGATTGCAGACGCGCTCAATGCGGAGCTCTCCGCCGACTGGACGGAACTGCGTGGGCTTGCGATCGCTTCTTTTGGCGTGAGCTCAGTGACCGCCTCGGAAGAGGACGAAAACCGCATCAAGCAGCTGCAGCAAGCTGCGGCGCTCAAAGATCCGACACTGGCGGCTGCCATGCTCGCCAGCGCACAGGCGCAGGCCATGCAGGACGCGGCGAAGAATGAGAACGGCGCGTTTATGGCGTTTGCAGGCATGAACGCCGCGGCAAACGCGGGCGGCTCAAACACAGCAGCACTGTTCAGCATGGGTCAGCAGCAGCAGCAAGCGCAGCAGGCGGCGTCCGGCTGGACCTGCGCGAAATGCGGCCAGACGGGCAACACCGGAAAATTCTGCTCCAATTGCGGCGCGTCGGCTCCCGAAGCGGGCTGGACCTGCGCCAAGTGCAGCAATACCGGCAACTCGGGCAAGTTCTGCGGCAATTGCGGTGCGGGCAAGCCGGAATAGATAATCTGTTATAAAATGCCACTCTTTCGGGTGGCATTTTATATAGGTGAAACATAATATGTATGACATAAAAAAAGGGATAATTGCAGAAGATCCCATCAATAATCTGGAAATCGGTTCAAGTTTAGTATTTAAGCTTGTTACTCTCATAAACTCAGATGCAAACCAAACCCCTCAATCAGTTATTAATTGGGATTTTTTCCAAGGTGCGTTAATGGGTCTTGTAATAAAAGCTGAGAATGAAGTGCATATTTTGGGGACCGCCTTCATGGTTGCCCCAGGAATTGCCTTAACAGCGACTCATATAATATCAAATTATATTGATGAAATTAAAGACGGTAAGATGGCTATCTATTGTGCTGGAATCAGAAGTGAGTGCGTTGAGTTATGGAAAGTTTTGAGTATTGCTTACAGTCCAGACGATGATATATCTGTTTTTTCAATTTGTGCCGCTTCTGAACTCCCACCAGATAAAATATACTATAGGTTTGGTATCACAACAAGAGCGCCAAAGAATGGAGAAGCTATACAAATATATGGCTTTCGAGAGCATTCTATTGTAAATTGCTACGATAAAGTTGAATTTGGGACAGATATTTTCGCCTCGACGGGAACTGTAACAGCAGTTTATCCATATGGAATTGGTAAAACATATATACCGTATCCTATCATTGAACTAAATTGCGGTTCGCTAGGAGGTATGAGCGGAGGAATTGCAATTGATCAAAACGGTCTAGTAATTGGGATCGTTTCAAGAGGGCTTGATACCGAAGACCAGTGCGGTCCAACCTATGTATCATGGATTATTAATTCACTTACGAAGAATATTACATTGCAATGGCCTCAAGGTCTCTATACAATCCCCACAACATTACTATCTTTAAATGAATACTTACTATACATAGACAATAGAGAGGCGCTATCAGGTAGCACTGAGGAACAAACAATGTATAAGATATGGTTTGAATGAATCTGGTTTAGATTACTACGCCCCTGCCGCTAAAAACGCCGATACTTTGGCGTTTTCTTCACGCGGCTTCGAGTCCTATCGGAACCAATGCAAAAAAATATACCACCCTGTCGGGTGGTATATTTATTTGGCAGGGGCACTAGGACTCGAACCTAGAAAGACGGTTTTGGAGACCGTTGTGATGCCATTTCACCATGCCCCTACTTTGGTCAGCAAGCGTATTATAGCAAAACGCCATCATCCTTGTCAAACAAATTGAACGATATAATCCCTCAGATTCTGATACGCAATACGGTATACTTCCGCCTCGGAAAACCCGCGCTTGAGCAGAGCTTCAAACAGTGCCGGATAATCGCGGCTCGTTTTGAAATCTTTGGGGTACTGCTGCATGCCGTCAAGGTCGGAGCCAATCGCGCAGCAACCGATGCCGCCGATCTCCACCACACGGCAGATATGGCGCACGATGTCGTCTATGCATGCTTCGTTACTCTTTGTAAGCTGCTGATAATAAAAATTGATGCCGACGGTTCCGCCCTGCTTTGCAATCTCGCGAATCAGTGCATCGCTGAGCGAACGCGCGTGGTCATGCGCACCGCGTGCGTTGGAATGCGACGCAAACACAGGGCGCGTTGCGTGCGCCAGCACTTGCTCAATCCCCTTGTCACTCAGGTGTGAAACGTCAATCGCCATGCTGAGCGCGCACATTTCGCTGATGATGTCGCGGCCAATCGCGCTTAATCCCTTGTTCCCGCGCCCCATCGCCGCGCCTGCCAGCTCGTTGTTCTCGTTCCATGTCAGCGTCAGCGCGCGAACGCCGAGGCGATACAGCACGCGCAGGACTGCCATGCTGCCGTCCAATGCTTCTCCGCCCTCTACGGAGAGCACAGAGGCGATCTTGCCGCTCTCCGGCACAAAGTCCCGCGTGAGCGGCACAAGCTCGCTGTGTGCGTCCAGCATGCGTTCATACGCGTCGATCATAGCGAGACATTGATGCAGCGGCGGTGCGGCCAGCGCGGTATCGATCCAGCAGGCAAATAATTGAAGCGCGACACCGCCGCAGAGAAGATCGTCCAGCCGGATTGCCTGCTCCCGCTTGGGTTTTCTCAGGTCATAGCCGGA
>JAUYTF010000395.1 GCA_030695285.1 Eubacteriales bacterium
GCCAAGGATGCCTGCGTTGTTGATCAGCGCGTCGAGGCGACCGTATTTCTCCGCAAACGCCGCGGCAAACGCGCGGACGCTGTCGAGATCAACGAGGTCCAGCGGCATCAGGTCAAAGCAGCGCCCTTCTACGCACGATAGCTCATTCAGCGCTGCCTCCCCGCGCTCCCTGCTGCGGCAGGCAAGCACGACGGTTGCCCCAAGGTCGGACAATTGCGCAGCGGTCGCCTTGCCGAGGCCGGCATTTGCGCCCGTCACGATCACGACTTTCCCCTTCATGTCCCCACTCAAATTCCCATCCATGGCAAAGAGTATATCGAAACGAAGCACAAAGCGCAACAGAACGCGAGCACTCAGTTGCGAGAGCAAATGATGCTTTGAGCGAATGAACACGTTCTCCAGCCAAGGGCGTGAGTTCTTTAGAACAACGCCATAGTTGTTGATACATCTTTCTGATTCGATAGCGAGCTGGATGTATCGATCCATTGGAGATGAGATGATTGTCTTCAACGAACTACTTGACGTATGAGAAGTATTCATCCATAATGAAACCAAGAAGGTGGTGCCAAACATGCAAAAAGATATCATTCTGGACAAACAGGATCTTTCCTATCTTTCTTGGACAAAAATACGGAATTCTTCAGGGACGGCGGGATCGTTTTTAAAGTCGTATTCCGATCTTGAAGAAAGAAAGGTCTTTTATAAGCTTTCAAACTACGATGCATACAAAGGAATCATTGGCCATGAGTGTGTCAACGAGCTGATCGTAGACCGGTTGCTGACAGTTCTTGGCGTGGAACATTTGCATTATCAACTGATACACGCGGATGTTTTAATCGATCGTCAGCATTATGATACGTACCTTTGCGCATCGGACGATTTCAAAAAGCGTGGCGAAGACAAGAATGCTTTGGATGCCTATTACCAGTCGGCACGGGAGCTGGAAGAGTCCCCGCTGGATTTTTGCCAACGAAATGGCTGGTCAGAATATATTTGGAAGATGCTGGTGGTTGATTTTTTGATACTCAACAGAGACCGGCACGGAGCGAATATCGAAGTGCTGCGTAACTCCAAGGAGAGAACATTGCGTTTGGCGCCTCTGTTCGACCACGGGATTTCTCTGCTGTTCAATTGCAGAGAGGACAAAGAGCTCCTAGCGTTCGGTGTGATGGAAGATAAACCTGTGCAATGCTTTGTTGGTACTAACTCTACAATGGAGAATCTTCGCTTGATTCCGAAACAGAATTTGCCGCGATTCAATCCGCTGCGCGAATCCAACCGCGAGTACATGTTCGCCGGTTTGGAAACGGTTTTATCACGCATACACATCGACAAAATATGGGAGATGATATGGAAGAGGTGGAAGTATTATGAAGATTTTTGCAATCAGAGATGACTCGGATTCGACAAAAAAGGATATCGCGTATCTGATTTATTATGAGCGTGATAAGCGGTTTTATATTGAGCTTCCTGAAAACGCAGACCCGTGGGAAACGCCGCTGCTGCTGTCGTCTTTCCTCAAGCGCGGCGAAACAACGATCAACGCGTATTGGAGCAAAATCTGGGTACAACAGCGAATCATACCATCCGACCGGCAAAACCTTGGGCAAATATTGAAAGAGAACGGAATGGATGAATACGATGAATTCCGCTTGTTGATGCTTGCGGATGGCCGCTGCGCGCAGGATGACTATTATCTGGTGCCGATCTGCGAAGAGGACTTACCGGAAAGCTTTATCCGGCGATTTCAGAAGAAAGTGGAAGATGTAGTTCCGTTGAAACAAA
>JAUYTF010000407.1 GCA_030695285.1 Eubacteriales bacterium
CACGCATAGCGCACATAGATCCTGTCCTGCTGCGCTAAGAAGCCAAGCAGCAGAACGGTGCAGACCGTCAGCACGTACAGCAGTAGCACTGCCCGACGGGATTTGAAATAGTCCATCATGTTACGCATTGATTAAAACCTCTATTTGCGAAATATAGCATCATCCAACAAACAAGTATTTTCGAAATACAACATCTTCCTGCTAATAAGTATTTTCGAAATACAACATCATCCTGCTAACAAATATTTACGAAATATAGCATCATCCTACAAACAAGTATTTTCGAAATATAGCATCATCCTGCTAACAGATGTCGACTGAATACCCCTGCCCTTTATGGGTTTTGATGCAGTCTCCCAGCCCCGCGTCCGCGAGCGTCTTTCGCAGACGGTTGACGTTGACGGTGAGCGTATTGTCGTCTACAAACTCGTCGCTGTCCCAGAGCTTGAGCATCAGCTCTTCGCGGCTGACGATTGCGCCGCGCTTTTCGAGCAGCGCAAGAAGAATCCGGCTTTCGTTCTTCGTTAGCTCCTGCTTCACGCCGTTTACCACGAGGCAAGAGGCCGCCGCGTCAAATTCCGCGCCAAGAAAACGCACCGTTGTGCTGGTTTCATAATCATATGCGCGGCGCAACATCGCCTTCACCTTTGCAATCAGCAGCTCGGTGTCGACGGGCTTAGCGATATAATCATCCCCGCCCATGTTGACCGCCATGACCACATCCGCCGTGTCCGCCCGCGAGGAGAGAAACACGATTGGCACTTTCGAGCCGCGGCGGATGCGCTCGCACCAGTAGTATCCATTGTAATAAGGTAGCGAGATGTCCATGATGACGAGCTGGGATGCGGACGCGGCAAACTCCTCGTCAATGCGGTCAAATGCGCGCGCAATGACCGCCTCAAAGCCCCAGCTGCGCAGGCTCTTTGCCACCTCGGTTGCAATCACCTCGTCATCTTCCACGATGAATATGCGAATCATCGGTTTTGCTCCTGTCGTATTCGTTCTCGTGTATGAATCATATAATACACCGTGTTGCTCTTTCTGGCAAGTCCGCTGACGTCCGTGTCTAATCATAGGAATAGCAGTTTTTCTCTCCCAATCACGCAAATAGAGATGCGGACAGGTTTTATGCATTCAAAATGCGTTTTTGCATAACGCGCATCTAAAATTGTCCGGTATATCAGTCTTTTGGCACTGAATAAATATACTATATATTTCGCCTTCTGCCGTTGACAGTGGCATGCTCTTGCGAATAGGATAACATCAGCGGTTTTGTAGCGACGGAGTCTGCACAAGCCAAAAAACCGGAGGACGCAACATGCGCATACTCGTCATCAACCCCGGCGCAACCTCGACAAAAATCGCCGTCTTTGAGGAAGAAACAGAGGTGTTTTCTGCCTCGCTCTGGCATACGCCGGAGGAATTGTCCGGCTTTTTGCGCGTTGTCGACCAGCTGCCGCTGCGCGAGGGCCTCGTGCGAAGTGCGCTTGCACAGGCGGGCTACTCCCCCGCGTCTTTTGATGCGGTCTGCAGCCGCGGCGGGCTGGTTCGCCATATCCCCAGCGGCACATACGCCATAGACGATCAGGTGATCTACGACATCTACCATCCGCCCTTTGGCGAACACGCTTCTTCCCTTGGTCCCGTCATCGCGCGCTCGATTGCCAAGGAGGCGCAAATTCCGGCGTATCTCGTCGATCCGCCTTCGGTGGACGAGATGCAGCCTCTCGCGCGCGTCTCCGGCCTTTCTGGTATGGAGCGGGAAAGCTTTTTTCACGCACTCAATCAAAAGGCCGTTGCGCGAAAAGCGGCGGCAGACCTCGGCAAGCCTTATGAGGCGCTCAATCTCGTTGTGGTGCACATGGGCGGCGGCGTGAGCATCGCGGCGCACGAAAAAGGGCGTGTGGTGGATGTTTTCAATGTCAAGGACGAGGGCAGTTTCTCCCTCGACCGTGCGGGTTCTCTGCCCATTACCGCGCTCGTCAACCTCTGCTATTCCGGCGCGAAAAAGCAGGATGTCAAGCACAGGCTTTCGTTTGAAGCGGGCGTGTTTTCCTATCTAGGCACGCGCGATTTTCGCGAGGTTGAGCGGCGCATGCTCGAGGGCGACACGGAAGCCGCCATGGTCTTTCGCGCGATGGCGTATCAGCATGCAAAAGACATCGGCGCGATGGCAGCTGTGCTGCGCTTTGCAATCGACGCGGTTCTCCTCACCGGCGGCATCGCGTATTCCGAACGGTTCTGCGCGGAGATTTCGGGCTATGTCGAGAAGATTGCCCCCGTGCTGCGCTATCCCGGCGAGGAAGAGATGAAGGCGCTCGCACTCGGCGCGCTGCGTGTGCTCCGCGGTGAAGCAGCAAAGTCGTATTCTGAATCCATCTTGTAACAGTTTCTTTTGTGCAGGGTAAGCGCAAAATCCCAGACCGAATTCATTTAAACAGAATTAATATATGCGGGGAGACGGCATAATCCTAAACTGAATCCATTCTGTAACTGATTTTCTATATGCGGGGAGACGGCATAATCCTTAACTGAATCCATTCTATAACAGATTTTTTATATTTCGAGAAAACAGAGGAGACACCATCGCATGAAACACACCCTGAATGAGTTTGTCAAAGAGGCGCAGGGGCTCAACCTCCGCGTCGCGGTCGCCAGCGCGCACGATACCGATGTCATCGAAGCCCTGCTCGCCGCGCGGGAGAAAGGCATCTGTACTGCCCTGCTCTACGGCAAAGCGGCTGAGATTCACAAGATCTTCGCCGCCCTCGGCGCGGACGAGACCGGCTTTACGATCATCGAGCCTGAGGACGGAAGTGACGTTGCCTGTGCGCGCGCTGCGGTGCACGCCGTCGAGACAGGCGAGGCGGACTACCTCATGAAGGGTATTCTGAATACGACGGATTTTCTGCGCGCGGTTGTGCACTCGGAGCTTTTGCTCGGGGGGCTTCTCTCGCATGTGATGCTCTTCGAGTTTCCGACCTATCACAAGCTGCTCTTCATCAGTGACGGGGCGATGAACCCCGCGCCGGACTACGAAAAAAAGCGCGTCATTTTAGAGAACGCCGCCAGACTGCTGCAACTGATCGGGTATCAGTCCATAAACGCGGCTGTCCTCAGCGGCAGCGAGGTGGTCAGCGAAAAGATCCCCTCCACGATGGACGCAAAAGCACTGAGCGTGCTCGACTGGTCGCGCTACCATATGACAGTCTTCGGCCCGGTCGCGCTCGATCTTGCCATCAGCCGCGAGGCCTGCGCGCACAAGAAATATACGGCGGCGGGCGCGGGCGACGCGGATCTTTTGATCATGCCCAACTATGAGACCGGCAACGCGTTCGGCAAGTCGCTCACCTACTTCGCGCACGCCCGCACGGCGGGGCTCGTACTCGGCGCGCGTTGCCCCATCGTGCTTGTGTCCCGCGCGGACCCGGCGGACGCAAAGCTCACATCCCTTGCGCTTGGTGCCATCGCGGCGCACGAAGGAGGCAAAGCATGAGCAACAAGACGCGCCAGCTCCTCACCGGAAACGAAGCCATCGCGCGCGGCGCTTATGAGGCGGGCGTCACCGTCTGCTCCGCCTATCCCGGCACGCCGAGTACCGAGATTTTCGAAAATCTCGCGCAGTATAAAGACTCCATTTATGCCGAATGGGCGCCCAACGAAAAAGTAGCCACCGAGGTTGCCTACGGCGCGTGCATCGCAAACGCGCGCTCACTCACCGCGATGAAGCACGTTGGCCTCAATGTGGCGGCAGACCTTGTGTTCACCGCAGCTTACAACGGCGTCGGCGCGGGTTTCGTCATCGTCACGGCGGACGACCCGGACATGCACTCCTCGCAAAACGAACAGGATAACCGCCGCTATGCGCAGTTTGCAAAAATTCCGCTCATCGAGCCTGCCGATTCCCAGGAATGCAAGGACTTCATGAAGGAAGCGTATCATATCTCCGAGCGGTTCGACATCCCTGTGCTATTTCGCACCACCACGCGCGTGAGCCACAGCAAGAGCCTCGTCACTTTCGGCGAGCGAGAGGAGCAATCCCCCGCGCGCTATGTGCGCAATATCCCAAAGTTTGTCTGCACGCCTGCATTTGCACGCAAGCACCGTCCGGAACTCGAAGAGAAGCTCAAGGCGCTGGAAGCGTATGCCAACACAAGCCCGCTCAACAGCATGGAATTGGGCGGCGGCAAGATCGGCGTGCTCTCCGCCTCAATTGCTTACCAGTACGCAAAAGAAGTCTTCCCGGCGAACGCTTCCTTCCTCAAGCTCGGCTTTACCTGGCCGCTGCCGATGGATCTCATCCGCACGTTTGCCTCCAATGTTGAAACGCTCTATGTGGTAGAAGAGCTGGAGCCGTTTATGGAAGAGCAGCTGAAAGCCGCGGGCATTGCCTGCATCGGCAAGCAGGTCATCCCGCCGATGTTTGAGCTCAATCCTGAAATCGTGCGCCGCGGCATCTTCGGCACAGAGCCGGAGGTAGCCAAACTCAATCTGGATATGGTACCCCGGCCGCCCGCCCTCTGCCCCGGCTGCCCGCACCGCGGATTTTTCTACGTTCTTAGTAAGCGTAAGGATTTCGTGATCACGGGCGACATCGGCTGCTATACGCTTGGCTATGCCGCGCCGCTCTCCGCGATGGACACCTGCGCCTGTATGGGCGGCGGATTCTCCCTCGGCATGGGCATGGCAAAGGCGTTTGCCCAGCAGGGCATCACGGACAAGAAGATTTTTGGCGTGGTCGGAGACTCTACTTTTTTCCACAGCGGTCTTACCGGCGCGGTCGAAATTCTGTATAATAAGGGCAATATGATCCCCTGCGTGCTGGATAACTCCATCACCGGCATGACGGGGCATCAGGATAACCCCGGCACGGGGTTCACGCTCAAAGGCGAAATCGCAAGCAAAATCGCTATTGAGGACGTGTTCAAGAGCTTTGGCTACGGCAATGTGATCATCGTTGACCCGCAGGACCTCAAGGCGATGCAAAAAGCCGTGGACGACGCGCTCGCTAGCACCGTCCCCGCCGCGATCATCGCGCGCAGACCCTGCATCCTCATCAAGCGATTGAAGCACGATGTGGGCAAATGCCAGGTGGATCGGGACAAGTGCCGCGGTTGCAAGGTCTGCCTCAAGGTCGCCTGCCCCGCGCTGCACATGACAGACGGCAAGACCGAGATCGACCAGACGCTCTGCGCGGGCTGTCAGGTGTGCGCACAGGCATGCCCGTTTGGAGCGATTTCCCGTCTCGACGAACAGAAAGGAGAATGACGATCATGGCAAACTTTACCGGAAAGAGCATTCTCATCTGCGGCGTCGGCGGGCAAGGCACGCTGCTCATGAGCAAAACCCTCACCGCTGGCCTCGTTGCCGCTGGCTACGATGTCAAAATGAGCGAAGTACACGGCATGGCGCAACGCGGCGGTTCCGTCTCCACGCAGGTGCGCTATGGCGAGAAAGTCTATTCCCCCATCATCGGGCGCGGAGAAGCGGACGTGCTCATTGCATTTGAAAAGCTCGAAGGAGCGCGGTATTCCAACCTGCTGAAGATAGGCGGCACCGCGCTAATCAACGATTACGAGGTCATGCCACTGCCAGTCTCCAGCGGCGCCGCGGAATACCCGCAGAACATCTATGACGAGATGCGAAAAGGGTTTGACCTTCGCATCATCCCCGCGAGCACCATCGCAAAGTCGCTCGGCAACATCCGCTGCACCAACATTGTGCTTTTAGGCGCGCTCGTGCGCGTGTTCGGGCTGGAGCTTATCGACTGGAACGCCGCGTTGACCGCGTCCGTTCCGCCGAAGGTACTCGCGCTCAACCTTGCCGCGTTTGACGCAGGTTATCAATTCGAAGGCTGAGCTTCGTGCAGATTTTTCTCGTGAAGAGTGGGAAAATGCTTCGACTGCTGATTTTTAGCCCCTTTTGCGAAGTTTACCAGAGAGGATAAACACAACATGGTATCAAAAGACATGCTCAAACTGGGGCGCGTGCGCTCCGCCATCCGCGAGCTCTTCGAGTTCGGGCGCAAGCGTGCGGCAATCGTCGGCAATGCGAATGTATTCGATTTCTCCATCGGCAACCCGTCCGTTCCCCCGCCCGCGGCGCTCACGGAGGAGATGATTCGCCTGCTGAACACCTGTGACCCTTCCGCGCTGCATGGCTACACCAGCGCGCCGGGGGCTGTCGAAACGAGGGACGCGATTGCCGAAAACCTGAATTCACGCTTTGGCACGTCTTTTACCCGCCGGAATCTCTACATCTCCTGCGGCGCCGCCGCCGCGCTGACCTCGGTTCTGCGCGCGCTCACCGTGGATCATCACACAGAGTTTATCGCCATCGCGCCGTATTTTCCGGAGTACGCTTGCTTTGCCACCACCGCAGGCGGAAAGCTCGTCATCGTCGAACCAGACATGGCGCATTTTCAGATCGACTTTGCCGCGCTGGAGCGCGCCATCAACGCGCACACGCAGGCGGTGATCATCAACTCGCCCAACAACCCCTCCGGCGTGATCTATTCGGAGGAAACCATCCGCGCGCTCGCCGCCCTGCTCACGAAAAAGAGCGCACAGCTGGGGCGTCCGGTTTACCTGATCTCGGACGAGCCCTATCGCGAGCTGAACTATACCGACCAGCCCGTGCCGTTTGTCACGAACTATTACAGCGCGAGCATCGTCACGTATTCCTATTCCAAGAGCCTGTCCCTTCCGGGCAACCGCATCGGCTATGTGCTGCTGGACAATGACATGCCGGATTTTGACGACGTTTACGATGCCATCGCGGGCAGCGCGCGTGTGCAAGGTTATGTCTGCGCCCCGGCGCTGCTGCAAAAGACCATTGCGCGCGCGGCTGAGCTCAATCTCATACCGGATCTGACGAGTTATCAAAAAAACCGCGACGCGCTCTATGGCGGCTTATCCGCTTTTGGCTATCGCTGCATGCCGCCGGACGGCGCATTCTACCTTTTCCTGGAGGCGCCGGGCGGAGACGGAGACGCGTTTGCCGAGGCCGCCAAGGACGAGGATATCCTCATCGTTCCCGGCCGCAGCTTCGGTTGTCCCGGTTATGTACGCATTGCCTATTGCGTGGCGTATGATACCATCATCCGCGACCTGCCGGGGTTCGGGCGGCTATATCAGAGATTCTGCCAGTAAGCCACCGTTTCGAG
>JAUYTF010000409.1 GCA_030695285.1 Eubacteriales bacterium
AATTCGAAATCCCCCGTGAAAAGCGCAGCCCGCGCGATACACTGCTCAATGTCTACGGCGCTATGCGTGAGAAGGGGTATGATCCGGTCAATCAAATCGTAGGCTATCTGCTTTCGGGCGATCCTACGTACATTACGAGCCATAACAACGCGCGCTATCTGATTTCCCGCATTGAGCGTGACGAGTTACTCGAAGAGCTGGTTCGCGCATACGTGGAAGGGAAATAGGAGAACATGCTTCGTGTTCTCGCATTTGACATTTGTAGAAGGGAAACGCTGACGCATGCTTCGTATTCTCGCATTTGATATTGGCGAAAAGCGCATCGGCGTTGCCGTGAGCGATCCACTTGGCATCACCGCGCAGGGGATAGAAACCTATCACCGCACGGACGATCTGGAGCAGGATGTCGGTTATCTCATCAAGCTCGCAAACGGCTACAAACCCGTGAAGATCGTCTTCGGCCTTCCGCGCAACATGGACGGCAGTTATGGCTTTCAGGCGCAGATCACGCGCGAGTTTGCCGATGCGGTGTTGGCAAAATGGGACGGCGACCACGCTTTTCAGGATGAAAGGCTGACCACCGCCAGCGCGCGGCGCGTATTGATCGAGGCGGATGTAAGCCGCGAAAAGCGCAAGCAGGTGATCGACAAAGTCGCCGCCGTGGTGATTTTACAGGGCTATCTGGACGCGCACGGAAACACATAACTCTTTATGGGCAAGTGACTCTCTGCGAGGATGGAACGTAGCAGAAGAGCAATTATCATTGTTCAGCATCAGGACAGAAAGAGGTACGCGTATGGAAGAGCAGAATACCCTCATCGAGCTCGTCGATGAAAGCGGCAACTCCGTAAAGTTTGACCTCGTGATGACATTTGATTACGAGGGAAAGCGCTATGCCGCGCTCCTGCCCATCGACGCTGTGGAAAACGTTGGCGACGACGAGGTTGTGCTGCTCGAAGTCGTGAAAGACAAAGACGGCGAAAACTTTGTTTCTATCGATAATCCCGTCATGCTGGACGAAGTCTTCAATGAGTTCATTGAGCTCTTTGATGAGATGGCGGACGGGGACGAAGAAGACGACGAGCATTAACGCACGCAAATTACGAAGACAGCGTGAAGAACGCGCTGTTTCCGCGCAAATCGGACGATTTTACTTGCATAGGTAAAAACAGCTATGCTATAATTTTCAAGGCATCACGCACCGGTGCGGATCCGTCGGCTCGTGCCTGCTGATAAAGCAGGTTACCGGGGGAAATGAAACACCGGGAAGAAAAGAACGAGGAGGTTACTTATCATGTCCGTGATTTCCATGAAGCAACTATTGGAAGCTGGTGTCCATTTCGGCCATCAGACCCGCCGCTGGAACCCGAAGATGAAGGAATACATCTTCACGGAGCGCAACGGCATCTACATCATCGACCTGCAGAAAACCGTAAAAAAGATCGAAGAGGCTTACAATTTCGTGCGCAGCGTCGCCGAAAAGAATCAGTCTGTTCTTTTTGTCGGCACCAAGAAGCAGGCGCAGGAGTCCATTGAGCAGGAATCAAAGCGCTGCGATATGTATTATGTCAATCAGCGTTGGCTCGGCGGAATGCTAACCAACTTTAAGACCATCCAGGGCCGCATCGCTCGTCTGCGTCAGATTGAGCAGATGGAAGCCAACGGTGATTTTGAGCTTCTGCCGAAAAAAGAAGTCATTCAACTGCGCGCCGAGCAGCAAAAGCTCGTCAAGAACCTCGGCGGCATCAAAGAGATGAAGAAGCTGCCCAGCGCACTCTTCGTCGTCGATCCGCGCAAAGAACACATTGCCATCGCCGAAGCGCGCACGCTCAAGATCCCGATCGTCGCCATCATCGACACCAACTGCGATCCGGACGAGATCGATTACCCGATTCCGGGTAATGACGACGCCATCCGCGCGGTCAAGCTCATCACCGCCAAGATTGCGGACGCCGTGATCGAAGGCCGCCAGGGCGAGCAACTGACCGACGTCGATGCGCCGGTGAGCGCAGAAGAAGTGACCGAGTAACGCTTCAGCGAAGGAGAAATAACCATGTTTACAGCCAAAGACGTAATGGCGCTGCGCGAACTGACGCAGGCCGGCATGATGGATTGCAAAAAGGCGCTCACCGAGTGCGAAGGCGACTTCGAAAAAGCCAAAGACTACCTGCGTGAAAAAGGCCTCGCCGCCGCTGCCAAGAAGGCCAGCCGCATCGCTGCGGAAGGCATCGTGAGCAGCTATTTCTGCAGTGAGTGCGGTGTCGCCGTGATCATCGAGGTCAACTGCGAAACCGACTTTGTCGCCAAGACAGACGATTTTCACGCCTATGTCGATAAGCTCGCCGAGCAGGTCGGCAAAGAGAATCCCGCGGATGTGGACGCGCTGCTTATGCAGAGTGCGCTCTATGCACCGGGTCTCACTCTCAGCGATACGCTCAACGAGATGGTCGCAAAGATCGGCGAAAAAGTCAGTATCCGCCGCTTCACCCGCTATGAGGGTGTTGTGGATACCTATATCCATTTGGGAGGCCGCATCGGCGTGCTCGTCGATTTAGACGCGCCTGTCGCCCTGAAGGATAACGCGGAGCTCAAGCAGGTTGCGCACGACATCGCGATGCACATCGCGGCGGCGCGCCCCACCTACCTCACTCGTGAAGAAGTGCCGGAATCGGAACTCGAGCACGAGAAGGAAATCAACCGCAACATCGCGCTCAACGAAGAAAAGCCCAAGCCCGCCGCCGTCATCGAGAAGATGCTCTCCGGCCGCATTGAGAAGTTCTTCAAGGAAATCTGCCTGCTCGAGCAACTGTTCGTCAAGGACACCACCCTCTCGATCACGCAGCTGCTGGAAAAGGCTTCCAAGGATCTTGGCGCGAAGATTTCCATCAAGCGCTTCACCCGTTATGAGATGGGCGAAGGGCTGCAAAAGCGTGAGAACAATTTTGCGGAAGAAGTCATGAGCCAGACTAAAGCGTAACTGCCACCGAGGAACACGGCAACGTGTTCCTTTTTTTAGGCAAAAAACACGATCGGGAGGCAAGAAAAACACCATGTATCATCGCGTATTGCTCAAAATCAGCGGAGAGGCACTCTCTTCCGAACAGTCCGTCATCTGCCGCGAAACCGTACTTGATACGGTCGCGAAGATCAAATCGATTCGAAAGAAGGACGTTCAGATCGGCATCGTCGTCGGCGGCGGAAACATCATGCGCGGCCGAAGCGCCGAAGGCATGGAGCGCAATCGCGCGGATCACATTGGCATGCTGGCCACCGCGATCAACTCGCTTGCCTTGCAGGACGCGCTGGAAGCTGCGGGCGTGCCCTGCGTGGTGCAGTCCGCCGTGGATATGGATCGGTTTTGTGATCCTTACTCCGCCAGAAGCGCGAAGCGTGCGCTGGAGGAGGGCAAGGTCGTCATCTTTGCCTGCGGCAGTGGCTGCCCGTTTTTTTCAACGGATACGGCGGCAGCGCTGCGCGCAGCCGAGATCGGCGCGGATGCGCTGCTGCTGGCCAAAAACATCGACGCGATCTATTCTGCCGATCCAAAGACCGATCCAGAAGCCGTGCGCTACAGTCGCATCAGCTACGACCGCGTGATGGCGGAAACTTTGCGCGCAACCGATCTGACCGCGATTACACTCTGCAAGGAGCAAAAAATTCCGATTCGGGCGTTCGCGCTCTCTCAGATCGAGCAGATATTTGAGGACGACTCCATCGGCACGCACATCGTCGAACAAGAATGATGCTATTTCGGATTGCGCCTTAAAAAGCGGCTGACTGTACGCTTCATGAGGCGTTTCATTTTTGGTCAATTCAGAGGCGCATGAAGATCGGGCTTGAATCATTGGCATCAACTATAGTAGAATAAAAGGCGTACAGGAGGAATGGAATATGGCAAGCGATATTATTGACAGCACGAAAGAACGTATGCAAAAGACCATTTCCGTGCTCAAGACAGAGCTCGGCGGTCTTCGCGCGGGGCGCGCAAACGCGCAGCTGCTCGATCGCATCATGGTAGATTATTTCGGAACGCCGACGCCGATACAACAGATCGGCAACATCTCTACGCCGGAGCCACGTATGCTGCTCATCTCTGTCTGGGATAACAAGCTGATCCCTGCCGTTGAGAAGGCGATTCAAAAGTCCGATCTTGGCATCAACCCATCCAACGACGGAAAAGTCATTCGGTTGCTCTTTCCGGAGCTGAACGAAGAGCGCAGAAAAGAGCTCGTCAAGATCGTCAAGAAGAAGGGCGAGGAGAGCAAAATTGCCATCCGCGCCATTCGCCGCGATGCAAACGAACAGATCAAGAAAGACGAGAAGGACAATCTTATCACGGAAGACGATCGCAAGTTTCTGGACGACAAGGTGCAAAAATTGACCGACGATCTGGTCAAAGAGATCGAGTCGATCCTTGTTACCAAGGAAAAGGAGATACTGTCCGTTTGATCAGCGTACTCGGCCTCTCTCCCGATCGCGCCAAAGAGCTACTTGCGCTTGAAGGTGTAACGGTAACGCTCGAGGAGGTGCGCTCGAGAAAAGGTGTGGAAGGCGGAACTCAAGTGCGCGTGATCCGGCAGACCATGCTGGATGCGGGGCACGCGGCGCTCGTATACGCGGTATTTCGAACAGAACCGATTGAAGCAAATCCCGAAGCGGACAGGTTCACTCGAAATAAGTAAATGTTATAACGATTGCTCGAGGTGCAGGGTGCTTTCGCACTGCACCTCGATCTGTAACGGAGGCATATGGCAATCTACAGCGATGAAGAAATCCGCGCTTTCGGTCTGGATAGAGACGCCCTGCCAAAGCACATCGCAATTATCATGGACGGAAACGGCCGCTGGGCAAAGAAGCGCAGACTCTCGCGTAGCGCAGGACACCGCGCGGGGGTTGACCGCTTGCGTGGCATCATCCGCATGTCCTCCGATTTGGAGATTGCTTCGCTTACGCTTTATGCGTTTTCTACAGAGAACTGGAAGCGCCCTTCCGATGAAGTCAGCACGCTCATGGCGCTCCTGATTGAGTATTTCACCAAAGAGATTGACGAGTTGTTTTCCAACAATGTGCGCATCCGCATCATCGGTGCCTATCAAGACTTTGCTTCTCCTGTTCGTTCGGTGATCGAGCGCGCGATGAAGCGCACAGAAAACAACACGGGGCTGAATCTGAATATCGCGCTCAACTACGGCAGCCGCGCGGAGATTCTACGCGCGGCAAACCTCGCCATGCGTCAGGCAGTCGCAGAAGGAAAGAGCGAGATTACGGCAGAGATGCTTGAAGGCAACTTTTACACAGCAGGACAGCCGGAGGTTGATCTCGTGATCCGCACCAGCGGCGAACATCGCATTTCCAACTTTCTGCTGTATCAGATTTCGTATGCGGAGTTGCTGTTTCCGGAAGAATTCTGGCCGGATTTTTCAGACGAAGCGTATCTTTCCGCGCTGCGTGTTTACCAGAGCCGCTCCCGCCGATTTGGCGGACTGGAGGGAAACGCATGAAGACACGCATTATTGTTGGAATACTTCTCGTTCTGCTGCTGATCGCTGTGTTGTTTTTCGGCGGGTTTTTGCTGCTGAGCGTGCTCGCTTTGTTTTCGCTTGCCGCGATCTTTGAGATGGGGCAGACGTTACGCAAGTAAAGCTATGACCCAATTCTGATTCCGGCATATGTGTTTGCAGTTGCTTACCCATTTGTTTACTTCTATCTAGGTATGCTACCAATGTTCATTTTTTACATGGCAACCGTAATGGCGACGATGATCTGGTCGCTCTTCACCAAACGGCACACAACGAACGATATCGTTCCGTCGTTGTTCATTCTGAATTATCCGACGCTGTTTCTAATGTGCATGATGCTGGTCTATTACAGCTTTGACAGACCGATTGCGCTTGTTGCAGCGGGCATCGCTTATGCAGCGCCCGGGTGCTCGGACACGTTTGCCTACTTTGGCGGAACATTTCTCGGAAAACACAAACTCTGCCCGACGATCAGCCCGAAAAAGACGGTCGAAGGCGCGATCTTTGCATTGATCGGCGGTACGGCGTTCGGTTTTGGCATGTATTATCTCCAGAATCTTTGGGGCGCATCGATCAAGATGCCGGTTCTGGTGCTGCTGGGTCTCGGCTGCGGCCTGTTATCCCAGTTTGGCGATCTGTTCGCATCGTTGCTGAAACGCTGGGCTGGCGTAAAAGATTATTCCAGCGTGTTTCCCGGACACGGCGGCATCATCGACCGCATAGACAGCATCTTGTTCTCCACTCCGCTCGTGCTCTGCGTGTTTTTGATCATGCAAAAGCTTGCGGTATTTTGAAATGAAGCGCAGACCTTAAACGGGACTGTGCATACGGTAAGACACGATGAAACAAATCTCGGTGCTTGGCAGCACTGGCTCCATCGGCAGGCAGACTCTAGATGTCATCGCTTCCCATCCGGAAGAGATGGCGCTCTTTGGCATAGCTGCGAATTGTCATATTGAGGCATTGATTGCGCAGGCAGAGGCTTATCGTCCCCGCGTGGTGGCCTGCGAAACGGAGTTTGACGCCGGATTGCTGCCCGAAGGTGTAACGCTACTCTCCGGCACTGGCGCAGCGGAACAACTCGCCGCCATGCAGGAAGCAGATGTGGTGGTCAACGGCATCAGCGGCTTTGCAGCACTCTCTCCGCTGGTGGCTTCGCTCAAGGCGGGGAAGCGCGTAGCACTCGCCAACAAAGAGAGCATTGTCTGCGGCAAGCGCCTGATCGATCGAATGCTTAGCGACTATAAAGGCGAAATCCTGCCCGTGGACAGCGAGCAGAGCGCGATCTTCCAGTGCCTGCAAAACGGGAGAAAAGACGAAATAGACAAACTCATCCTCACCGCATCCGGCGGCCCGTTCTGGCGCAAACATCGTGCGGATTTGGAAGGGATTACACCAAAGCAGGCGCTCGCGCACCCGACCTGGAACATGGGGAAGAAGATCACCATCGACTCCGCAACGCTCTTTAACAAGGGGCTTGAAGTGATCGAAGCGGCGTATCTCTTTGACCTGTCTGCCGAGAAGATCGAGGTGGTGATCCATCCGCAGTCTATCGTACATTCGATGGTGAGCTATATTGACGGCACCACCATGGCGAACATGAGTAAGCCCGACATGCGCCTGCCGATTCAGTATGCCATCACATACCCGGAACGCATTCAATCCTCTTGCACGCCGCTGCTGTTACAGCAGGAACATCCGCTGTCGTTTCATCAGCCGGATCCGGGGCGATTCCTCTCGCTCAAGATGGCGTATGATGCGCTGAAAGCAGGGCTTTCCTACCCGCTTGTTTATAATGGCGCAAATGAGGCGGCGGTGGAAGCATTTTGTAGCGGGCATATCGGCTTTCTGGACATCGAGCGGGTCGTAAACTATACTCTAAATCAGCACACTCCAAAAGCGCTGGATGCGCTGGAAGAAATTATAGATGCGGATCGACAGGCGCGCGCACAGGCAAACCAAATGATCGACCGTGTTACCCAGGAAAGGCGGAACCGGCATTGAATACGGTAATCTCCATCGGCGTGGCCCTGCTGCTGCTCTCGTTGCTCGTGATGATTCATGAGATGGGACACTATTTTGCAGGGCGCGCGTTCGGGTTTTCGATATTGGAGTTTTCCATCGGCATGGGGCCGAAGCTGCTCAAAAAGAAAGATAAGCGCGGGACGGAGTTCTCCATCCGCGCGTTTCCCATCGGCGGCATGTGCCGCTTTGAAGGCGAAGACGAAAATGTAGTCAACGAAAAGAGCTTCAACGCGCAAAAGGTATGGAAGCGGATCATCGTCGTTCTGGCAGGCCCTGTGACCAATCTTGTCTTTGCGATTTTGCTTGCGTTTGTCACGCTGAGCGCCTTTGGCGACTTTATGCCAGCCATCTATGAGGTGAACCAAAGTTCGCCGGCGGAAGCCGCGGGCATGCTGCCAGGCGACGTGATCACCCAAATCGACGGCAAACCGGTGAAGTTTTATTTTCAGACGGTCGATATGATTCTTGCGATAGAAACAGAGGATCTTACCATGACCGTCAACCGCAACGGTGCAGAGAAGCAGCTCTATCTACAGAATATATACAATGAGGAACTCGGGAAAAACCTCATCGGTGTGACCATCACCACGGAGCGCATGAAGTTTGGCATAGGTGAGAGCGCGGTGCGCTCGGTCAATTACGTGACCGCCACGCTCGCGGAGACGTTTCGCTTTTTCGGCAGAGTTGCGCAGGGGGATGTAACCAGTTCGGATGCGGCAGGCCCGGTCGCGATCGTTGCGATGATCAGCGAAGCGGTGCGCTCAAGCGGAGAGAATGTGTTGCGCCTGCTCGTGCTCATCAGCGCGAGCTTGGGCATCATGAATCTGTTGCCCATCCCCGCAATGGACGGCGGCAGGCTTGTGTTTATGTTCGTTGAGGCCATTCGCGGGAAACCGATCGCGCAGGAAAAAGAGGGGTTGATCCATTTCATCGGCTTGCTGCTGTTGTTTGGGCTGATCATATTTCTGACGTTTAACGATATTTCCAACCTGCTCAACGGCACATTCAGCTAGAGATCTCGATCGATAGTTGAACGAAAAGCTGACCGCGTAATTTGCGAGGTTTAGGTGTCAAGTATGACCAGACAAATCCTCATCGGCGGGGTTCCCGTCGGGGGCGGCGCACCGGTTTCGGTGCAATCCATGACGAATACGGACACGCGGGATGTCGCGGCCACGGTAGCGCAGATTGAAGCACTCACCGAGGCAGGCTGCAATATCGTGCGCTCTTCCGTCTACGACATGGCGTGCGCCAAGGCGCTGGGCCAGATCAAGCGCCGCATCCGCATCCCGATCGTGGCGGACATTCATTTTGACTATCGCCTCGCCATTGCAGCGATGGAAAACGGCGCGGATAAACTCCGCTTCAACCCCGGCAACATCGGCGACGAATCCCGCGTGCGCGCCGTGGTGGACTGCGCAAAGACGCACCATACTCCTATCCGCATCGGTGTGAACGCCGGCTCCATCGAACCTAGTCTCCGTCAGAAGTACGGCGGAGCAACGACAGAGGCGATGATCGAAAGCGCGCTCAAGCACGTGTCGATACTGGAGCGCGAAGGCTTTACGGACATCGTGCTCTCTCTAAAGGCTTCCAACGTGCGCGATACGGTGGACGCCTACCGCGCGATCTCTAAGCGCGTGGATTATCCGCTGCACGTCGGCATCACGGAGACGGGGGATGTCGTCAGCGGCATCATCAAGTCCGCCGCGGGCATCGGCGCGCTGCTGCTGGACGGCATCGGCGACACCATCCGCGTTTCTCTGACGGACGACCCCGTGCGAGAGGTCGCGACGGGGCTGAAGATTCTCCGCGCCGTGGGGCTATTGAGAGACGACATCGAGCTCGTGAGCTGCCCGACCTGCGGTAGAACGCGCGTGGATGTCATGCACATGGTCGAGCTGGTCAACAGCCGCCTTCCGCACAAGAAAGGGTATCTCAAAGTCGCGATCATGGGCTGCGCGGTCAACGGACCCGGCGAAGCGCGGGACGCGGACATCGGCGTCGCGTTTGGCGATGGAAACGGCATCCTCTTTGAGAAGGGGGAGCAGGTGTATCACGGCGCGGCGGATGACGTCGTCGAACGGCTGATCGCCCGCGCAAACGAGATGCTATTGCTCAATCAGGAAGACAATCGCGAGAAGTCATAAAAACCGGAGGATGGGAAAGCGTTGCAGGAGGAATTGTTTGCCACGCTGAGGCGCGTCGGCATCTCGGATGAGTCCGTCCAGCTCGAGAACGTTGTTTTAAGCCGTGAGCAAAACATGCTGACGGTCTTTTTTCGTTGCCAGCGGGAACCCTCCTTTGAACTGTCTCAAACACTTACGGGCTCGCTCGAAGAGCGCCTCGGCGGTATGCGCGTGCGCGTGGAGTGGCGCAGCGAGGAATATGATCAGGAGCCGGAGACGCAGCAGGAGACGGCGCAGAATGCCGTCTCACAGCCAAGCGCAGCGGGCACAACGCCTGCCTCCGGTAAGCGCTCCGTCTACGGCGGTTTTGTGCCGAGCGGAAAATCG
>JAUYTF010000152.1 GCA_030695285.1 Eubacteriales bacterium
ATCACCTATGACCTCGCGGGCGGCGTGAACAACGGCGCGAACCCGGCGACGTATACCGTCAACAGCGCGACGATCAATTTACTTGCACCGACCCGCGCAGGCTACTCGTTTACCGGCTGGACACCCGCAAGCTCAGTCCCGAGCGGATCGACCGGCGATAAGAGCTTCGTGGCAACGTGGTCTGTTCCGATCGTTTACAACATCACCTACAATCTCGCTGGTGGTGTCAACGATCCGGCAAACCCCGCGACCTACACGGTCGAGAGTTCGACGATTACCCTCGCTGCGCCGACGCGCCTTGGCTACAACTTCCGCGGCTGGTATGTTGGATCAACGCCCAACTCCACAATCGCCGCCGGCTCTACAGGCAACAAGACATTCACAGCGAGGTGGTCTGCAGCGATCCGCTACGACATCACCTATACGATGAACGGCGGCAACAACAGCATACTAAACCCGTCGTCTTATACGGTCAACAGCGCAACGATCAACCTGCGCGATCCGTGGCGCCTGGGCTATGACTTCACCGGATGGACGCCGACGAACAGCATCCCCTCAGGCTCGACGGGCGATAAGGCCTTCACCGCAAACTGGACGCTGAAGACTAACACCATCACATACTTCCTGAATGGCGGCACGAACAACCCGGCGAACCCCACAACATTTACCGTTGAGTCACCCGCCATCACGTTCGCTCCGCCCACCCGACCGGGATATGAGTTCTGGTTCTGGTTCCCGTCTGGTGTGCCAGCTGGTACTGCGATGAACTGGGCTACCATGGCTTTCTGGAAAGGGCCGATCAACTACGAGATCACCTATAACCTCAACGGCGGAACGAACAACCCCGCCAACCCGAGCCAATACAATGTCAATAGTGCAACGATTACACTGGCCGACCCGACCCGCGATGGTTACACCTTCTCAGGTTGGTCGCCGAGCGGAAGCATCCCGTCCGGTTCTACGGGCAATCAAACGTTTACCGCAAGCTGGACGCCGGTTGCCTACTCAATCAGCTATGATCTGGCTGGCGGCGTGAATGCGGCGGGAAACCCCGCGAGCTATACCATTGAAACGCCCACCTTCACGTTGGGTGACCCCACGAGGGACTACTACACATTCGCCGGATGGACGCCCGCGGATGTCACCATTGAGCAAGGCTCCACGGGTAACCTCTCGTTCACCGCAAGCTGGACGCCGATTGCCTACTCAATCAGCTATGATCTGGCAGGCGGTGTGAATGATGCAGCAAACCCCGCAAGCTACACCACAGAAACACCGACATTCTCCCTCGCCAATCCGACCCGCGCAGGCTATAACTTCATGGGCTGGAACCCGGATACCACCACCGTGGCGCAGGGCTCGCACGGAGACTTGAGCTTCACCGCGACCTGGTCCGCGCCGATCATCTACCCGATCACCTACGCAATGAACGGCGGTGTGAACGCGGCGGCCAATCCCGCGACGTATACGGTTGAGAGCGCAACGATCACGCTGGCAGCACCGACACGCCTTGGCTACACCTTCACGGGCTGGACGCCGACGGACAACATCCCCGCTGGCTCTACGGGCGACAAGGCGTTTACCGCAACGTGGTCCGCGCCGATCATCTACCCGATCACCTACGCAATGAACGGTGGTGTCAATGCAGGAGCCAACCCCGCGACGTATACGGTTGAGAGCGCAACGATCACGCTTGCAGTGCCGACACGCGCTGGGTACCTCTTCCTTGGATGGACGCCAGCGGGCACGATCCCTGCCGGATCCACCGGAGCCAGAGTATTTACGGCCACCTGGTCTGCACCGATCGTGTATGACATCTCCTATGTGCTGGGCGGCGGCATCAACGCAGCCACAAACCCAGCGACGTATACCGTTGCAAGCCCGACAATCACGCTTGCAGCGCCGACCCGCGAGGGCTATGACTTCCTTGGCTGGACCCCGACAAACAGCATCCCGGCTGGTTCCGTAGGCGCACGCACCTTTACCGCTGACTGGTCCAATCCGCGCGTGCATACGGTCACCTATATCGTAAGCGGCGGTACGCTGGCGGGCCTCGAAGGCACAACGCCGTATGCGGTCTATGCAGACGTGCCGTACGGCTCCGCCGTTCCCATCCCGAATGATCCCTCACAGGATGATTATTCGTTCGATGGCTGGAGTAGCGAGATACCGTCAACCATGCCGGATGAAAACCTGACGATCTACGGCACCCTCACGCGACTGCCGGTACTACAGGAGATCATCACTAACGAAAGGACGCCTCTGGCCGGGCCGACATGGTCGCTGCTGAATCTGATCCTCACCGTGCTCACCGCGCTCGGCATCGGATCGATCATCGCCCTGCTGAGCAAAAAACGCGCTGAGAAACTGAGTCGCAAAAACAAGGCGTTTATCCTCGCCTCGCTGATTCCGGCGGCTGGCGCAATTGTTGCCTTGCTGCTGACGCAGAATCTGTCCGGTAGCATGGTGTTTACGGATCGGTGGACGATCCTCATGGTGGGCATCACCGCCGTGCAAGCCGTCGTTGTAGCGCTGAGTCTGACTGGAACGAAGAAAGCATAACGCGGCAACACAAAACACAACACACGAAGGGGCGCAGCAATGCGTCCCTTTTTGACAGAGCATACAGTTGCAATGCATCAGACACCCCCGCAGTAAGCAGGCGCGCAAAGAGCCTGCCCATGTAAAAGGCAGGCTTCCGTAGTGCGATTGTTCTGTTTTGCTCTTTCCCGCCCTTGGCCGTTTCTTACCCCGCGGGTACTGCTGGCGTGGGCGTTTGTTCGGCGGTGGCAGAAGGTTCCGGCGTCGGGGTCGGATCCGGCTCAGCAAGACCGGTTAAGATCTCAAACGTATGATAGAGCTCGATCTTATGCCAGTCGCCCGAGAGCGCACTGGAGCCGCGCGATGTGATGGTGCACGCGGGCAGGTCTGCCGAAAGCTTCGCCAAATCATCCTTTGTGATCTTGTTGTTCATCAGCCAAAGCATCTTGAGCTGCTTCATGCCGCTGAGCGCAGTGACATCACTCAGCGCGGTGCGCGCGATGTTGAGGCTTGTGAGTTTCATCAGTCCGGCTATCGGCGAAAAATCCGAAATCGGATTCATGTAAATCTCCAGAAACTCCAGCTCAGTGAGCGCAAAGAGCGCGGTGATATCCGTAATATGATTGTTTGCCACGCAGAGAAGGCGGAGCTTTGGCATCTGTTTTACGAATGACAGATCGGTAACTTGGCTGCCGTACAGGTCGAGATAGACAAGATCAGTGCAATAAATGAGCCCCGCCAGATCCGCATCCGTGAGTTTATTGCTGCCTGTCTCGGTATACACTGCCGCATCGTTTGGAAATTCCTTGCGGTTTTGCGTGGTGAAGGCTTCGATGTCCGTTCGCAACAGCCATGCGCCAACCTGCACCTGCCAAACGAACTTAACCGCCGGAAATTGTGCTTGCAGCTGTAGCATCTGCTCGTTGGCAAGTCCCGTGCCGCTCAGATCACACCATGTGAGATTGGGCAGATGCACAAGCCCCGTCGCGACCTCGTCCACGGACGAAAATGCTTGCCCCTGCAGATTGATCTCGGTGGTCTCCGGTGTCAGTTGCTGACCAAACAGCTCAAATGAGAACTGGAACGCAACGAGCGGATAGCGCCCCTTAACCGCGTCCATGGTGGCAAATGAAAGCGTTTGTCCCGTCAGATCGCAGCTCGTCAGCTTTTTGAGCGAAAGGAGCGCGTCGATGAGCTGCGTCTCGTCTGTGATGGCCGCCGCCGTCAAATCCAGCGTGGTCGCGTCGGTATTCACCTGCACGCCAAAGAGGTCGATCGTGCGTAAAAACTGGATGTTTGGATAGCGCGCTTCCAGCGCGGCGCCATCCTGTGCGCCAA
Source organism: Eubacteriales bacterium (assembly GCA_030695285.1). Taxonomy (GTDB): domain Bacteria; phylum Bacillota; class Clostridia; order Christensenellales; family CAG-138; genus UBA7703. The sequence continues at coordinate 3,880 of JAUYTF010000152.1, forward strand.
TGTTCGTGTCCGTGATATCCACCGTTGTCAGCGCAGGCAGAAAATAGATGTTCCGCATGAGCGCTTCTGCATCCAACGTCTCGCCGGAGAGGTCCAGCGCGGTGTCGGTATTCTGCAGCGTCACGCCGCCAATCTCCACCTGCCAGGCAAACATGATATCCTGCCGCTCCAGGCTTTTGCTCATCAGCGCGTCGTAACACGCGCAGCTTCGCGCATCCACGGTGGTCAGGTTCGGAAAATAGCGCAGCAGATCCAGCGCAGCGGCGTCTGTGTCCGCGGTCAGCGTCAGCTGCGTCACCTGATTGTCATAGCGCTGATCCAGAATTGGTACGCTCCAGAGGATACGGCAGGCGGGCAGTGTGCTTTGCAGAGCGAGGTAATCCTCCAGCGTAATGATGGCTTTCCTAACGTCCAGCTCCTGCAGCGCCTCGTATTTCACAAGGTCCTCCAGATCGATTTGCGCCGCGTCTTCGATGGTCAGCGCGGTAGCAGAGCGGTCCTTGAGCAGGCTGCACCCCGCGAGCGTGAGCATCAGCGCGAGCACAAGCAGCGCGAGCAGCGCGCGGCGGATGCGGGTTTGTTTGCGTGCGCGCTCAGTTGACGCGCTGGTATAACCGGTATGTGTCATTTTGTTCTTCGCTCCAGAATGTCTGGCTTTCTATTAGTTTATATCCCTCTGGAGAAATCTCCATGTTGCGGGTTACGAGAAACTCCGCACTGCGCTCAGCGACATAGCCGCTCTGCGCCTCACGATACTCCGGCAGATCGATATTCACCCGCGCAAAGAAACGGTATTGCGGGATCACATCCGCGGCGCGATAGAACCCCGCATCCGGGCATGCGTAGCAGAGCAGCGTGATCTCGTCTTCGCTCTTCTTCTCGCGCATGATGGCGGCAAAGCGCATCTGCGGCGTATCTTCGCGGCGGACGGAGAGCATATAGCGGTTATCCGAAATCAACAGTGCAAGCGCGAGCATCGCGAGGGAAAGCGCGCCAAACAGTGCGCGGCGCATCCATGGTTTGCTGCCAAGCAGGTGTTCTTTTGCCTGCAGCAGGCGCACGACGGGGACGAACCCCAGCGCCATGAACGGCGTGAGTACCAGCCCATAATAGCGATACCCCTGCCCGCCCATATAGATCGCGCAGGCGAGCAAGCCCGCCATCAGCACGACGTTGATCTTCTCGATGGGGCGAATCTGCTCGCGCTTCTGCAGCAGAAACCATCCAATCCCCAGCGCGATGGGCAGTGCAATCTGCGGGTTGCGGAAGGAGAACGCGCCGACGCTTTTGATGATGATGAACAGCATCTTCCATAACGTGGGGTTCTCAATATAGGAATAACCGAACATATTCTGGTAGAAATAATAATGGAAGAATTCCGCCAGCGCCCCGTTGAGGCCGAAATAGAGCACCCACGGGATGCCCACGGCGAACATGACGGCTAAGAACAGTGCACTCGCCGAAAACGCGCGCTTGACCTGCTTTGCCATGAACTGCGAGATGGCGATGACGCCCATCCAGACAATATAGAACGCAAGGAATGTAAACTTTCCATAGAGCATCACGCCTGCAAACAGCGCGTTTCGTGCGATCATGTTCAGCGGCACCGGCTCCGGGTACGATTTCTTGAAATAGCGCAGCGTGTCGTAGAGCGACCAGGCAAACAGCGGCATCATCAGCTCCTCAAGGCTGCCACCGTGAGAAAAGCTCAGGCTGCCGAGTATGAAAGCGGAGAGGATCGGCAACGCGATGAGCGCGTATTTTTCAGCATACAGCGCAACGATGCGATACGCCGCATAGAGGAAGAATGAAAACGCGATCGTCTCGATTATGTAGACCCCGAAGAAGGAGGTGCCAGAGATCAGCGACGCCAGACCGAAAATCAGAAACGCCATCGGCCCCTTCTGATCATAGAGATCGAGATACGGCACATACCCATGCATCATGCCCTTGCCAATGGAGAAGTAAATATTCGCGTCCACCCATTCGTTGAACGGATACAGCGGCGAGCTCTTCGTACAGAGGAAGAGAAACACCGCCGCAAACAGCAGGCAAAGTGGATAAACCGTTTTTCTTCCGGCGAATTTGCGCGTGAGTTCCATCGTGCGCCCTCCCAAACTTCTTCTTCTCATACCGGCATCTGCCGGATCAATTCGAATCATTATTATATCCATTTTCCTGCAAACGCGCAACCTTTGCGCAGGATGCCGCGTGTTATGGTTGAAGCTCGCGGACAGGACAGCACATCGTCCGTTTATTGCAGCTCTTTTACCGCGATTGCTTCAAGCCATTTACAATAGCACAAAGGTACTGTGTGAAGCACAGCATCGAGCAAGAACGGAGGAGAACTACTATTTTGCAATAGTACAAAGGTGTTGTGCGAAGCACAGCATTGAAGCAAGAACGGAGGAAACTACTATTTTGCAATAGCACAAAGGTTCTGTGCGAAGCACAGCATCGAAGCAAGAACGGAGGAAAGCTACTATGCAGAAAATCATCGCGCTCACCGCCGCAATTCTAACCGGCGCGCTCCTGTTGACCGTCTGCGGTTCGGGCGGCGCTGCTTCTGCCGGTTTCATCTATCGCGGAGAGGTCACCGCCAATTCGGAGGACAGAAGCATTTTGATCTCCCAGTTGCCGGGGTATAACTACGGCCAGGCGAGCATTCTATTTCACATCAGTGGCCGCATCGCAAAGGCGCTTGGCGAGCAGCTCGTCTTCGGCGCGTTTGTCGAAGTGCATTACGACGGCAGGTTGACCCGCTCGCTCCCCGCGCAGGGCAACGCTACGAGCGTGACCGTCATCGCACCCTTTCATGATGGCATCGTACAAAACGGCACAATCCTGAGCATAACCATGGGCAAGGACGGCTACAGCATCTCCCTGCTTCCGCTTGGCGCAGAAGACACGGATGACCTGAGCAACACCATCACGCTCACCGTTCCTATGACCGCGCTGGAAGGGCTCACGGAGAAGGAACTCGTTGAAGGCCTGATGGTCAGCGCTGTGACAATGGAGATTGCTGCCATGAGCCTTCCGCTGATCATGCCCGTCGTCGCATTGCTGCCGTATACGGAATAACAAAATAGCAATTGCGTAGCGAAGTCGGAGTGGAGACGCTCTGGTTTTTTTATGAGCCGGAATGTCAGCAAAAAATCTAAAAAAGATCGCAAAAACAACTTGACATCTATATCGGTAAGCGATACAATTCTATTGCGGTTACCGATATAGCGTTTAACGTAACATTCAGCTATTTGGAGGAAAATGAAATGCCGGAGAGTTCTGAACGGGGCGCCTTGACAGAGGCGGTATTCTATATTTTACTCGCGCTCTATGTGCCGATGCACGGGTATCGGATCATGCAGACCGTGCGGGAGCTCAGCTGCAGCCGGGTTGATCTTGGCGCAGGAACCCTGTACGGCGCGATCAACACCCTGCTGGAAAAAAAGTGGATTCAGCCCGTACCCGGAGAGCAGGATTCGCGCAAGAAGGAATATGAGATCACTCATTTGGGAAAATCGATTATGGAGACAGAGATCCGGCGGCTGGAAGAGCTGCTGAAAACCGGAAAGAGAATCGTAACGGGGGGAACAAGATGAAATACATCGTTCGCAAGGCATATTGGGATTTTGAAAAGGAAGAACAGTGGCTCAACGAGATGTCAGCAAAGG
>JAUYTF010000413.1 GCA_030695285.1 Eubacteriales bacterium
TATTCCTGGGGTATGACATACCCCGAGCTTGCGCAGGTGTTCTATGACCTCGGCTGCAAAGTCGCCTTCAATCTCGACGGCGGCGACACGGCGGTGATGACGTTTGGCGGCTTATGGCGCAGCCAGCCGCAGGATGCATCGCCGCGCGACACGAGCGATATTCTCTACATCGGCGAGCCAGTTTCGTCAGCCGGACAGTAAGGGAGGGACACGCATATGAAACGAATACTATCCCGTGCGCTGCCGCATTTGACGATTATCCTCGGTCTCATGACGCTCGTGTTCTTCGCCGTCGATGGTTTCAACGCGGTCATGGCCTTTATGGCGAGCGATCTTTCCAAGCTCATTTTTGCGGTGCTTGCAGTGTGCGCCATCATCAGCTCCATCATGCTTATTTCTCGCCAGTGGAAGGAAGACGACCGCAAGGCGAGAAAAGCCGCAAAGCGACACGACGAAGCCGTGGCTGCCGAAGCTGAAGCGCTCTTTGAACTGGACGAACTGAAACGATCCGGCGAATCGGGTAAAGAAGAATAAACGCAAATCGCGCAAAGGAGCATTATTATTTGCTCCTTTTTGTTTGCGCGTCTCGGCTTGCAGGGTAGTTGGCGCGGGTGTGGCGGATGCCGCCGGCGGTTCTTCTCCCCTTGCTTCGGCGAGGATTGCGTCCAGCTCCTCCTGCGAAATCTGCTGAATCGTATAGTCGTTCCATTCCGTTTCGCCGTTGGGCACCCATTCGTCGGCATATGCTGCGGTGTAATAGAGGGTTAAGTAGGGGATGGTCTCGCCTTTCACCGCTTTTGTCATTGGAAATAAAATCTTTCAACCCATCATTTTCTGTGATAGCCAACGTGCCATCTTGAAAATACCACCCGTCGCCTTCTTCGTAATTGCTTTCGGCAAGCGATAGTGCGGGCACAAATAACTGCAGCAGGACGAGCATCGTCAGGATCGTACCTCTAAGTAACTTCACGGTCTATCCTCGCTTGATCTGTTGGATGATCGATTCGATTGGCATTGGTGGGATGGTGTGTTGTTTTCATTATACCGAACAAACGTTTCAACCACACGTGACAATATTGTAAAGAAAACGGAGCCGGGT
>JAUYTF010000423.1 GCA_030695285.1 Eubacteriales bacterium
CGCCGACGGGCAGCGCAATCCGTATCATCACGGACGCGACGCTCAAGCAGGACACGGCAACCGTTGCCGCAAACAACCGCATCATCCTCCGCATCGCGCGGGATGTGTTCATGCCCAATGCGCCGGTAGAGAGCGAAAACCTGACGATTCAGCCGAATATTCAGGCCATCTCGCCGGACGGGCAGACCATGCAGATCTCCGTGCCGGAGATCATGGTTACGGTTCCAGTGCTTTCGATGAGCGTGACAGAGCCGCTGGCGGATACCGTCAACGCTACGTTTGACAACAGCCCGATCGCGATCATGGGACAAGTGAACAACTACGATGGCGAGATATTCGTGTTTGTCAATGACAAGCAGGTCTATGTGGACAGCACGGGCCTCTTCACCGCCAGCTATGCGCCGGTCGCGACCGCTGCAGCGCTGACATTGCCCACGAGCGCACCGGTATCCAGTGTGGATCCGGCTACTACACCGGACCCCGCCGCGTCTCCTGACGCGAGCACATCTCCCGAAGTGACCGGCGAAGAAGCCGAGGCAACAGAGGAGGCGGATGTGGACGAAACTGCAGCCACAGATGCCATGGCACCCACGGGCAGCACCGAGACCATCACCATCGAGGCGCGCAAGAACAACTGCGTCACCGCGAGAAAAGTGATCACCGTTGAGCCTTACGTCATGCAGACCATGTCGTTTACGATCGACAACGCGCTTGCAACGCTCTCTTCCGACACGGGCAGCGTAACGATTACCGGCACCTGCACCCCGGGCGCAGAGATCACCGCAACCAGCAATTCCACCGACGTAACCTTTGGCCAGGCGACCGTTACCGAAACGGGCACCTTCTCCATCATCGCTTCTCTCGCCAAGGTCGGCGCGTATGATGTGAACCTTGTTGGCCAGCTGCAGGGTTACTATGACGGCACGGCAAACACCATTGTGGAGCGGCCGCCGACGGTCTCCTCCAGCAACTTTAAGAAAGCCGCGGCGGATCTTGCCAAGAACCATGAAAAGATTAAGACCGGCGCGACCACGAGCGGAGACTTCGTCGTCACCGGTAGGATCACGGAGATCATCTCCACCGATCCTTACACGATCTTCCGCGTGCAGATCTCGGAAGGCGTAGATGTCATCATCTACAACCGCAGCGCGAAGTCCACGATCAACTCCTCCGACCTCAAGGAGAAGAAACAGGTCGCGGGCACGCTCAAGGGACTTTACACCGATGGCGCCACCCCGGTTCTCTGGGGCTGGTTCATCTGGAACAAGTAACGATCGCGTGAGGATTTGGGCGAAAGTACTCAAACACCATAAGATCATACAGGAGGCCGTGCGGGAATTTCCCGCGCGGCCTTTGGATGCAGAAAGCTGGGGACGGCTGATTGCGGACATCGCAAAGCCGCTGGACCTTGCTTGTCCCGTGCTGCTGGATAAACACGTGCAAGAACTTGCCCGCTTTAACCGAACATGGTTTACGCAGGCGGATTTCATCGAGAGCGTTCCGTTTGACCGCTTTGAACTCGAGATCTTTCCCGACAAGAAGAAAGAGAAGAAGACGGATTATATTTTCGGAGACGACTGACGTCTGAATCAGCGCTGCCGGAAAGCAAATCGAGTTAACGCACAGAGACAAAATTTTCTGGAGGGCTTACGCATGGATGTCAAGGCGTTTTCCGCGCTATTGCCGCAGGCAACCGAGCAGCTACCGCGCGGCGCATTCTTAACCGCGGGCGGGGAGATTTGGAACCCGATGACCATCGGCTGGGCGCAGTTCGGTGTGATTTGGTCGCGTCCTGTCGTCACGGTTCTAGTGCGAAAGAGCCGCTATACGTATTCGCTGATGGAGCAGACGGAGGTTTTCACCGTCAGCTTTCCGCGCGAAAAGGAACTCACCAAGCAGCTCGCCTTTTGCGGCGCGCGCTCCGGCAGAGATTTCAATAAAGAAAAAGAAGCGGGGCTTTCCCGTCTTGCGCCCCGCGCAGGTGGTGCTGCGGCGGTTGCGGGCTGCGGTGTCGTGCTTGAGTGTAGAATTGTGCAAAAGCAACTGCTGGATCTCGATACGCTCGACTCCGACTTCCGCGCGAAATACTACGGCGGCAATCAGGCACTGCCGGATGGCGACCCGCATGTGCTCTATGTCGGCGAGGTTCTCGCGGCATACGAGCTATGACTTTGTAGGGGAGGATATCATCCTCCCGCTGAACCAGAAATGAAAACATCGCTCCGCTGTCAGTCTGGCGGAGCGATGTTTTTATTCGTTTTAAACATAGTTGGTAGAAATAGAGTTTCTAGAGGCAATATAGGGCTTGTCGATTACGCCGTTTTGTTAACAAAATCGATCTCGTTTCGGATGCCTTTGTGGGCATCGTTCCACAAGCCCTTTGTCAGCCGAATGCGCAACAGGCACGTATTCGGGTCTTCGTCATTGTTGGCTTCGTCGTACCATCCGGCGAAGATGGGGCGAATCTTTGCCATGATCTCCGCATTTTTCTCGTCGCGGACCCAGCCGAGATTTTCGCCGATACCGTTGGCCGTGAAGCTCTCCACAATGAAGCAGACTGCAACTTCCGGATTTTTCGCGATTTGCTGCATCTTGGTTGACGTGGCATAGGTAACGGTATAAAAAGCGCCGTCTTCGTAATAAACACTGACCAGACGGGCTGCAGGCACGGGGTTGCCTTCCGCGCTGGGAGACAGTGCAATGGTGGAAAGAGAAATCAGCGCGTCCTGGTTGCCGAACTTTTCTTGCAATACGCGCATAGCATCGTCGTAGTTATTCATGATCATCCTCCGGTTTAACTGGAAATTTGAAATGACAGTGTTTATTGTAACACATCGCACGTTATCTTTCTATCGCAATATTCTATCGAAAAAATTGCAGCGCCTTACCGCCTGGGAGAAGTGCTGCCTTCTCCGTGGAGGAAAGACGAAGGCTAAACCGCCGGGAGAACACGCTCCGTTTTTCGGGAGATCAATATCCCCATCAGCACGAAAAAGATTGGTGTGGTCATGGGCTGGGCGATGTTCACCGCCGCCTGCACCGCGTAGGCCGCGACAGCGAGCGTCAGCCCGCGATAGACTGGCTCACCTTTCCCCCTGCGAATCCCCGCGCTTACAGCGACCGTAAGCGCGGCAAGATAGCAGCCAAGCCCAAGCGCGCCATTGGCGACGAGATATTGCAGATACTCATTGTGCGCGGTGTCCAGCGCCGCGTCCGAAAACAGCGGCTTGACCGCGTCCGCGTGAAACAGCGCACCGGAGGACGCGCCAAAGAGCTGCTGAGCGGCGGGGAGCTCTGCGTAGACGCGCAGCACAAACGCCCAGATCTTCCCCCGGTCGGTGCCCCAGCTTTCCGAAAAGCGCAAATAGCGCGCTAAACCGCCGAGCGGCAACTCCCGAAAGACGGTATTGAGCAGCACGAGCGTGAGCGCGCCGAGTAGTAGCGCGCCAAGTAAGGCAATCGCATACGGCCGTTTTGCGCGCGAGAGGCGCTCCGGCGCAACCTTCGTCAGCGCAAACCAGAGCGCAAACGCGGCAGCGGCGAGCGGCAGGGAGACAGCGGGGCGGCTGAGCTTGGTGACGAATGAGGACAGATAGGTTGCAGACGGCAGAATCACCGCGAGCAGGCCAAAGACGAAAGCGCAGAGAAAGAAAACAGCCCAGCCGAGCGGCAATCGGCGCAGTGCGACGGCATCCGAAAAGAGCAGCAGCGGGGCGAGAGCCGCAACCGCGAGCAGCCCCAGCGCCGCGCTGTCGCTGCCCGCGACGAGCGCGCCAAAGGAGACGAGCGCAAGCGAAAACACGGCAAATATTCGCGCTTTGCGTGTGCTTGCCCGCAGAAAATATCCGGTCGCAACAGAAAACGAGAGCACCACATAGCTGCCGAAAAAGTTTGCGTTGCCGATGGTGGAGAGAAATCTCCCCTGATCCGACGCGCGCAGATCTTCATAAAACCCAAACGGATCCGCGCCGAAGTGATGCAGCAGCCCCAGCAGGCTCACGATGCCTGCCGCGAGCAGAAACGCGCGCTCCGGCCAGCGCAAGTCGATCTCACGACGCGAGAGCGCAAAGACGAGGCACGCATAGCAAAACAGCGTCAGTAGGCCCTGATAGCGGTTGTTTTCGCCAAAGAAGACCTCTCCGGGGTAGCGGCTGATGAGCCCACCGATAAGGCTCACGGCAAAGAACGCAAAGAGCGCGATCACGGCGGGGTGAACGCCTTCCCGCGCGCGCCACACCCCGAAGTCCGGTGGCAGGGCGATCCGCGCAAAGAGCAACAGCAGCAGATAGACCCCGCTCGCGCAGAGAAAATAAAACTGCTTGGTTTCGGTGATGTTGAAGTAGAAGTTGCGAAAGACCAGCGGTAACCCAAGAAACAATGCGCAAAGATACACCGTGGTGAGCATTGCCGCTGCGCGTAGAAATTTTTGCTGAAGGGAGAGGGGGAAGGCTTGGGAGGCGCCGCGTTGCGCGCGCGTAGCCTCCGCCGAAGGCGAAGTTTCGGTTTGAATCTTATCTCTATTAGGTTCAACGTTTTGTTCTGGCATTCGAATATCCCATAATTGCTTATTAAAGTGTGTACCTTTTGTGAATCTTCCTGAAAAGCGGGCGTTTTGGTTTGACAAACCCTGACGCTTGGATTATCATACAAGCGTACTAACACATATAGTACACCTAGTGAGCAAGAAAAACAAGACATTTGGAGGTTTAAATTATGAAAAAGAGTCTCATTCTTATGGCGATGGTGGTGTTGAGCGTATTCTTCTTCACGGCATGCGGCCCGAAGGTAGCATCCGACGGCAATGCGATCGCATCCTACGGCAACGGCATGGTCTCCGGCGGCAACGTCGCGTCCGCAGGCAACGCGGGCTAAGTCACTTTAGGTTTCATGGACGAAACAGAATCAGCGCTCGGGAGGCGCGGGTTCGGAAGAAAAAAAGAGCGGGTGCGGCATCTGTCGCACCCGTTGTTTGTTAGTCGAGCAGTTTTTTGTTCGGATATGCACCCGCGTCGGTGAGATCATTGAGCGACTGCATAACCTCCGGTTTGTCCTCGCGGTAGGTCACGCCATACCAGCGATCGGGGGAAGACAGCACGCGTACGCTTGCGCGGTCAGCCCGCAGCATGCGGCCGACCTCCTGCGGAATCAGAAACTCGCCCTTGAGCGGGTTTTTTTCCAGCGTTTCGGCGAGAAATTCCGGAAAACGCGCTTCCAGCGCGGCAAAGAGCGAGGGCGTAAAGCCAAAGAAGTTCATCGAAACGAGGTTGTCCTCGGGGAAATGCACAAAAGTTTGTCCGTCGTCCTCGGTGTAGGCGGGGCCTTTGGGGGTTTTGAAGATCTTGAGCCGCTCGACGATGTTGACGAGCTCGCCGTTTGCGTCCACCTCGCACACGCCGCGCGCGACGGAGCCATGCTCGGTCAGGGTGTTTTTGGCATGGTAGCCAACCATCGAGAAATCATACTTTGCGCCGTCTTTTGCAGTCGTCAGGTAGTCATACAGCGCCTTGAACGCTCGCTTGCCATAATAGTCGTCGGCATTGATGGCGGCAAACGGCTCGCTGACATCGTTTTTGCAGCAGAGCAGCGCGTGCGCGGTGCCCCAGGGCTTCACGCGGCCCTCCGGCACGGAAAAGCCCGCGGGGAGCATGGCATCCGGCTGCTGAAAGACATAGCGCACCTCCATGTACTTCTCGGCGCGCCTGCCGATGACATCGTAAAAGTCCTGCTCGATCTTGCGGTTGATGATGAAGACGACCTTCTCAAAGCCCGCCTCCAGCGCGTCATAGAGCGAATAGTCCATGATGATTTCGCCGTGGCGGCCGATGGGGTCGATCTGCTTGAGCCCGCCATAGCGGCTGCCCATGCCGGCGGCCATGACGACGAGAGCGGGTTTCTGCATAGGAAAATCTCCTTTGATCGTTTTTCTTTTTGTATTTTAAATAGAAGGCGTAATGGAAAAAAGTATGACTCAAAACGCTTGATAAGATCGATACAAAATCAATCAGTCCTCAAACCCGCTGGGGTTTTGAGACTGCCAGCGCCCTAATGGAAGGCGCAATGAAAAAAACTGATTTATCAAAGACGTCAGGAAAGATAAAGAAGACTCAATCAGTCCTCAAACCCGTTGGGATTTTGAGACTGCCAGCGCCAGGCATCCGCGCACATACGCTTGATGCCGTATTCCGCGCGCCAGCCGAGCCCCTTTGCCGCCTTCTCCGGGTCGGCGTAGCAGGCGGCAACGTCTCCCGCACGGCGGCCGACAAGTTTATAGGGCAGCTTTTTGCCGCAGGCCTTTTCAAAAGCGTGCAGCACGTCCAGCACCGAATAGCCAACGCCCGTGCCGAGATTATAGGTAGAAACACCCGCGCCGCTTTCCAGCTTCTTGAGCGCGGCGACGTGGCCCTTTGCCAGATCGACCACGTGGATGTAGTCGCGCACGCCTGTGCCGTCATGCGTGAGGTAATCGCTGCCAAAGATGCGGAGCGCCGGGAGCTTGCCCACGGCGACTTGCGCGATAAAAGGCATCAGGTTGTTCGGGACTCCGTTGGGGTCTTCGCCGATCTGCCCGGAGACGTGCGCGCCGACGGGGTTGAAGTAGCGCAGCAAGCAGATGCGCATTAAGGGCTCGGCCACCGCAACATCGCGCAGCATGTCCTCGATCATCAGTTTGGTGCGCCCGTAGGGGTTGGTCGCCAAGAGCGCGAAGTCCTCGCGAATCGGCACGCTGACCGGATCTCCGTAGACCGTGGCGCTGCTGGAGAAGACAAAGCGCTCCACGCCGTGTTTTTGCATCGAGAGCAGAAGGTTAAACGTTGACGACAAGTTGTTTCGGTAGTATTCCAGCGGAATCTGCACGCTCTCGCCGACGGCTTTTAAGCCCGCAAAGTGAATCACCGCGTCGATGTGATAGCGGGCAAAGAGCGCGTCCGTTGCTAGGGCGTCCGTCAGGTCGACCTCTTCAAAATGAAATGGCCTGCTCGCCAAGGTTCGCAGGCGGGTGAGCGCTGCGGGCTTGCTGTTGACGAAGTTGTCGGCAATCAGCACGTCGTAGCCCGCGTCCAGGAGTTCCAGCACGGTGTGGCTGCCGATGTATCCGGCACCGCCGGTCACGAGAATTCGCATCAAAACAGAGGGTCTCCTTTCGATTTTTCCGCTCGCGGCAGAGCGCGCGGAGGCGCATAAATTTTTGGGCGGTTGTCCATACAACCCATCCATGCCGCAAAAAACGACCCGGCGCGCCAAAACGGACGAAAAACTTCAAACTGGCACACCTCTATTATAGGCGCGCGGACAAAGTCTGTCAAAGGCGTCAATAAATACAAGAAAATCGATAAAAGATGACGGATTTCTATGTAAAAATCGATTTTCAGCTTTCCTAAATATTATTGCTATGGTATAATTCACCTTGGCTTATGCCGGCCTTGCGCCGGTTTTTTGAATCACCCAGAGGAGGAAGAGTATGGCAAAGCAGAAAACTGTCGTTCCATTTCGCGGAACGCAGGAGCAGGAGAAACAGCTTTTACAGTTCATAGCGGACAACAAAGAAGTTCCGGGCGCATTGATGCCTGTGCTTCAGCAGGCGCAGGAGCTCTATGGTTACCTGCCCATCGAAGTGCAAACCAAGATTGCAAAAGGTCTGAGCATTTCGGTTGAGGAAGTCTATCAGGTCGTCACTTTTTACTCGCAGTTTTCGCTCAACCCCACGGGCAAACACCGCGTCGCGGTTTGCCTGGGTACGGCTTGCTACGTCAAAGGCGCGCAGAATATCTTAGAAGAGCTCGAAAAGCAGCTCGGCGTCAAAGCTGGCGGCACCACGCCGGACGGCG
>JAUYTF010000424.1 GCA_030695285.1 Eubacteriales bacterium
TTCAGTCGCTCCAGAACAGGGTTGTCTTGGCTTTGCGCTTCCTCTAATACCCTTGCGTTGAAATCTAGCCAGCTGAGTTCTCTGTTGATATACGGAGATTTCGAACCCATAATGAACCTCCCTACGGTTTTTTTATCAGTATCTGCTATCACGGTCTGCAACAATGCAGCTTTATTAAAATGCCCCGGCTTTTCGGGATATGATCCCTGCTTGCTCGCAAAAAACTGCTGCTGCGATCAAAACGGTTGTCGAATGCGGGAATCTCGCCTGCGTAACTTTGTATCGTAATCTGATTGTAGTATCGAACCCAGCGCTGCGTCAACTGCTACACGTCATTTTAAGCTTCGAGCTGATGTTATAGGAGCATTCGGCCGACGGCGTTTTCTTAACGCGGCTTCGAATCCTTTTGAATCACGCCGCCATATAGTCGCCTGTAATCGCGAATACTTGGAATGTATGTTGTTTGTATTGTAAGACAAATTATGCAATTTCAGGTTATTTGTCGCAACTTATCGCGGTTGATCTGCCCCCGTTTTATGGTCCAGGAGCAATGTTAGTAAATCAGTGATTCTAGGCAGCAATCGGAACCACGGTTTGAGGGGCGGGCGGCCGCCCGCCGAGGCTCGAATGCGGCCTTATTTGATTGTAGTATCGGATCCAACGTTGCGTCAACACTTGCGCTTCAAACATCGTGTCAAAAAGCTCTCCATTGAGGAATTCTGCTCTCATACGAGCATTGAAGCTTTCGATATATCCGTTTTCCCACGGGCTGCCAGGCTCGATATAGGCTGTAATGGAACCTGCGTCTTTCAGCCATTTGCGAATCCGTTTGGCGGTGAACTCACTTCCGTTATCGCTTCTCATATACTCAGGAACCCCGCGAGTCAGCATAAGGTCAGATAGCAGCTCAATCACATCATTGTTCCGCCAGCTTCGACGCGGCACGCTGGCAAGGCATTCATGCGTATGTTCGTCCAAGACGTTCAGAAATCGGATCTTTCGACCATTGCTGGTTCTATCTTCTACAAAATCATAACTCCATACATGATTCTTATGCTCTGCTCGCAGACGAATGCAGCTGCCATCAGTCAGCCAGAGTCTGCGTTTCTTTACCTGCTTTTTCGGCAGTTTTAAGCCTTCTTGCCGCCATATTCGTTCCACTCGTTTATGGTTGATCAGGATTCCTTCATTCCGAAGCATGTAGGTAACCATCCGGTATCCGACTCGGCCGTAATTGGTAATCAGCCTTATGATTGCTGTACGGATCTCGTCTTCGTCGCTGCGTGTCACAGGTTCATACCGGTAACTGTTGCGGTTGATTTGCAATACCCTGCAAGCCCGTCTTTCTGCAACATGATGTTTGACCACCGCATACTCGACAGCCGCTAAGCGCTTGGCAGGGCTTAGAAGTTTTTTGAGTTCACATCCCTGAGAATTGAGATGTCCAATGCTTGTTCGGCTACCAGCTTCTTCAAACGAG
>JAUYTF010000427.1 GCA_030695285.1 Eubacteriales bacterium
ACGTAGACGTTCTGCTCGAGCGTGACCACGCTGCTCCACTGCTCCTCGGTGAGCGCCAGCGTCGACGTATCGCCCTTGTAGGTGAGCATCAAATTCGCAAACCCCGCGTTGTTTGCCTGATAGGCAGAGATCGAGCTGCGCACGAGGTCTTCGTCCACCCAGCTGGAATCCGCATCCCCCGTCACAACACTGCGGTTGGAGAGGAAGAGCTCTAGCAGTTGCGAGACCGTATCCGTCGAGCCGCTTGCGGTGTCGCTGCTGCTGATCTGTCCGCCGAGCAGTGTGCCAAGCAAACTGCCTGTGTTGTCTCCTAAAAGCGTACCAAGCGGGTTTTCGCTCGATCCGCTGGCGACCTGTCCGCCCGCAGCGACAGAAGCAAAGCGCTTGATGCAGTCGGAATAGCTTTTATCCAGCCCGATGGCGTTATAGGTTTCAATCGCGGTGCTAACCTTGTTCATCGACTGATATGGGAAATAGATGGACAGGCCGTTTGCATGCGAAACATTCGTAGAATTGCGGTTATACTTCACCGCGTCGCGCAGCGTGATTGCAAGTGTTTTAGATTCGGCGGTGCCGAGATTCTCCGCAAAATGGATCAGATCGATTTGGTTGATCCTGCTGCTCGTGGAAAAATCGCGGGAGCCGCTTCTGGCCGTTGAGACGGCGTCAAAGCCGTCCCCTGCAATCAGCAGGCTCGTCGAGGTCGAAAACGCGTTAAACGCTGCGGGAACGGTGCCGCCCAGCTCCGCAAGGTCGGTGAGCGAAAGCGTCAACTGGCTGTTGCTGCCGCTCATCCTGATGTAGTCGTCTATGATATTCTTGCTAAGGTCGAGCGTATCCATCGCGGGATTGGCGGAGAGCGCCGAGAGCCAGTTGGTATAATACCAGCCCGTGCCCGGCTCAACCGCCTCGGATGCCAGCAAATAATCGCCATACTGTTCTGCAACCAGCGCTGTCTCCAGCGTCGCCATCAGGCATGCGTCGAATCCGATCACGTCAAACTGCACGCCGCCGCTCTTGAGCGCCTGATCGATCTCGTCCAGGCTCATGCTCTCGCCCGGGAACAGCTCGTCGTAACCAAACGCGGTCAGAGATCCGCCGCCGTGATCCCAGAGTATGAGCATATATCGATCCGCCGGATACTCGCGCGCGCTGAAACGAATGAAATCTGACAGCGTGTCGGGGTCCACCATGGAACGCTTGCCGACCTTCGCGTCCAGCGTCTCCAGACCGCCCTGTTTGACACGAAAGCGCTGATTGGTGTTGTTCTTGACGATCTGGTTTTGCCAGGTATTCGCGCCGCCGGTTTCCACGATCACATTGATGTTGCTGCCAAGCGTCGCGCTGACCATCTCCTCAAGGTCCGAGGTCGCCATGCCGTTTTTGCTCTCAAGATCGGTTCCGCACATGAAGATCATTACGGTGACGTTTTGTGCAGAAGCAGTGTCGGTATATTTTTCGCGCGCGGCTGCTGCAACCGCGCGGTTCGGCTCGTGCGCTTTGTAGACTTCTTCCGAACCGGAAACAGGGGTAATCTGCCCCGTGGTGCTGCCATAGTTGCCTAGCAGGGAGCCCAGCGCGTCCGAAAGAGAGCCGGACGAGCCCGCGTCGGTAGCGTCCGCACTGCTCAGGCCGGAATCCGAGGTGGTGTAGCCTCCAAGCAAGTTGCCAAGCAGATCGCCGCCCGTATTGCCAGAGCACATATTCAGCAGCAGCACCGCGCCGACCACGATCAGCACGAGCACAAGAATGCGTCCCAGGCACCCGCGCTTGTTGCCGCCGTTTCCGTTGTTATTATTGCTTGCCCCGCCGATGAGCAGCGCAAGCAGAACAGCCAGCAGGCCGCCGCCACTCCCGCGATCAGAGCCGGAGCCGCCGGTAAATGATCCGCCGGATGTGCCGCGCGGGCCGCTTCCGACGCTGCCGCTGCCAAGGCCGCTGCCGCGGCGATAAACGTTCCCTCCGCCGGAAACGGTTCTTTTTGATCTGCCGCCCGGCCTGTTCGCAGGACTCATATCATTTTCCTCCTATATGCTGATTAAAAGCTTTATTCGATGACGGGATGCTTGCGATGCGATTTTATCGTTATTACGGCGCTCCTTTGGTGAGAAAATCACGAGCGCCCGCATCTTGGAGCAGTTTTCTCTCGCCGAAACGGTCTCCGCCGACGGTCTGATAGCCATAACGATCCAAGATCGGTGAATACGTCACCACCTCAATCGTGTCGGAAACGGGGTCAAGTCTCAGCAGCCGCAGGCAGCCGATACCGTTTTCCATGTCGTCCTGCACGTTCATCATCATCTGATGCACTGTGCGGTCCGGCATCGAGTCCGCGTTGTCATCCAGCACTTCGGGAATATACGCCATGCCGCGCTCATGCCCGCAAAGCACGAGGCAGACATTGGGCGATTGCTTCACCACTTTCTCGACAAGCCGGATGCCGACGGAGGAATATCCGCCGAGGTTCATATAGTTATGCAGGCAGAGAATCGCATAATGGTCTGCATACTCTCTGCAGGTTTCATTGACCCAGTCCGCGGCACCAACCTCGAACCCATAGGACAGCGAAAACACGATCACGGGAACACCGCCTGCGTGAAAAGTCATGTAATACACATATCCCTTATCGTCAAACGCGTTCCTCAGATCAAACTCCGTGTCCGGCCGGTGCTCCAGATACGGTGTGCTGGTGTCGTAATCCGGCAGCTGGTCGTGATTGCCAGTGTCTGTGAGGATGCGCATCCCCTCCGGCAGGTGCGCAAATGCGGAAACACTGTTTAGCCACTCGTACTCGCGATAAGGATTAAAGACGATATCCCCCGTGTGCACAGTCAGCACGGTGTTATTTTCCTGCTGCGTATCGCTGATCCATTGCGTCATTCTGCCAAAGACGTCGCTGTCTGCAGCGGTATAAACCTGCGTATCGCTGATCCAGGCGATGGAAAACGCCGTCGGTTCCGGCGCGGATTTAAGTTCGGGTTCCGGCGTTGGTTCCGGCGAGGCTTCCGGCGAGGCTTCCGGCGTCGAGTCTGGTGATAGCGTTACGGGATTCTTTTGCTTCGGCGCCGCGTTTGCGCTCTTTGCGCTGCGAACATCCGGTTGTGTTTCCCGTGCGATTGGTTGCTTTGCACATGCGGTCAACAGAAGCAGGCTCAGCGCAACAAAACAGATGGCGAGAACGGGTTTCGTCATTTGCATAGATTATAAAGAGAATCCTTCCGTGATCGTTTCAACAGATTATGACAGCTAAACTGAGTGTAACCCGTCACAATTGTTGCAACGTAACACGCGCGCCATACCTGATATTATCTTACCATCTGCGAATGTCCGCGTCTAGTTGTATGCGCGGTAAGATCATGGTAAAATTGTTGTATGGCTGCTGACACACTGCAAAAACGAATCGCCTGTTTCATCCTCGTGCTGCTGACCCTCGCTAGCTTTGGCTGCGAGCCCGGCGCGGTGGCTGCCCCTGCGCCAACGACAGAGCCCATCACGATTGTCACCAGCGCTCCGATGCAGGAGAGCACGCCAACGCCGCTTCCGCAGTCGCAGCTGAAGTACATCTTCCTTTTCATTGGCGACGGGATGGGGTATGCGCAGGTGCAGGCGGCTTCCGACGCGCTCTCTGCCGCGCAGCTAGACCCGCTGTGCTTTCTCGATTTTCCGGTGCTCGGCAACATGAAGACTACAAACATCGACGATGCGGTGACGGATTCCGCAGCGGCGGCAACGGCGATAGCCACGGGTCAAAAAACCGTCAATGGCTATCTCGGGCTTGATGCCGAAAAAAACCTCATCCCTGCGATTTCAGAAACGCTTCGCGACGCGGGGCGCAAGATCGGGCTTTTAACCACCGTTTCGCTTGACCACGCTACGCCCGCCGGTTTTTTTGCGCATGTGGACTCGCGCCGCAACTATGCGGTGATCACGGACGACCTGCTTGCCAGCGGCTTTGATTTCTTCGCGGGCGGCGGCTTCCACAGCACGCCGGACGCGCAGGAGTATGCCGAAGAAAACGGCTATACCTTCATCCGCTCCTTTGAGGAAGCGCCGGTCGGCACAGATGGCAAGCTCATCCTGTCTACTTCTCTGATCTTTGGCGACTACGGTGTTTTGCCCGCCATCGACGGCGGTGCTCGCACAGACTGGCTCAAGAAAGCGACCGAACTTGCCATCTCGCGCCTTAAGAACCCCAATGGGTTTTTTATGATGGTCGAAGGCGCGCGCATCGATTATTTCTGCCATTATCATGACGCGGCTTCGTTTGTTGCGGAGCTGCTCGATTTTAACGAGGCGGTGGAGAGCGCGCTTGCGTTCTATGCGCTGCATCCGCAGGAGACGCTCATCCTCGTCACCGCAGACCACGAGACGGGCGATGTTTCGTTTACCGAAGGCAACCGAGGCGCGTTGCTTCTTCAGACCGTTTCGAGCGACATCTGTGACAATACGCTGGTTGCAGCTTGCCTCGCCGCAAAAACGCCGTTTGAAGAAGCGCTCCCGCTGTTTGTCTCAGCGTTTGGGCTGGAGAACCTCACTCCCGACGAGACCGCGTACCTAAAAGAAGGATACTACCGGACCATGGCCAACAGCATGCCCGGCAACACGAGCGATGAGGAATCCGGCGTGTACGAAGCAATCACCACTGCTTGCATACGCCTTGTTGCAGCGCGTGCGGGCATTGTCTTCGGCTCCGGTGGGCATACGAGGAAAGATGTTCCGCTGTATGCACTCGGCATCGGTGCCGAGTTTTTCGGCGGCAGCTTTGAAAACACGAATATTCACACTGCAATCCTACAGGCGGTTGCCGCTTATCCCCTCTATTGATGAGGGAGCAGCTTCTGCTCATGTGGAAATAGATCAGTACGGAGAACCATCATTATGAAGATCACCTTTATCGGCGCGGTTCACGAGGTAACGGGCAGTTGTACCCACCTTGAGATCTGCGGCAAGCGTGTGCTCATCGACTATGGCATGGAGCAGGGCAAGGATTTTTATCAGAACGCGCCCCTGCCAACGCTCCCCGGCGATATCGACGCGGTTTTGCTCACGCACGCGCACATCGATCACTCCGGCCTATTGCCGCTGCTCTACAAAAACGGATTTCAGGGTCACGTGCACGCCACAAAGCCAACCTGCAACCTCTGCGACATCATGCTAAGAGACAGCGCGCACATTCAGGAGTTTGAAGCGGAGTGGCGCAACCGCAAGGGTACGCGCAGCGGTGAAAAGCCGTATGTGCCGCTCTATACCATGGCGGACGCGACGGGCATCCTCAAGCAGTTTGTCCCGCATCGTTATGATGAGAAGTTCACGCTTTTTGACGGCATAGAGGTGCGCTTTACCGACGCGGGACACTTGCTCGGCTCTTCCTATATCGAAATCTGGATCGACGAAGACGGCGAAAAGCGCAAGTTCGTGTTTTCCGGCGACATCGGCAACGTCGGTCAACCGTTGCTGCGCGATCCTTCTCTGGTGGATGAGGCGGACTACATCATGGTGGAGTCCACCTATGGCGACCGCGCCCACAACGCCCCGCCGGACTATGCGCGGGCGCTGGCAAGCGTGCTGCAAACCACGTTTGACCGCGGCGGCAGCGTGATTGTCCCCTCCTTTGCAGTCGGGCGCACGCAGGAGCTGCTCTATTTCCTGCGCCACATCAAAGACGAAGGGCTTGTGCGGGGGCACAAAAGCTTCCCCGTGTTTGTCGACAGCCCGCTGGCGAGCGCTGCCACGCGCGTCTATCTTGCGAACGCCGATTTCTGCTATGACGACGAAGCACGCGCGTTTGTCGAGCAGGGCATCAACCCGCTCGGATTTGACGGGCTGACCATCACGGAGTCCAGCCAGGAATCCATGGCAATCAACACGGATAAACGCCCGAAGGTGATCCTCTCCGCTAGCGGTATGTGCGAAGCGGGGCGCATCAAGCACCACCTCAAACACGGGCTCTGGAACGCGGCCAACACCATTCTCTTCGTGGGGTATCAGGCGCCGGGAACGCTGGGCCGCTCCCTGCTCGAAGGTGCGGAGAAGGTCAAGCTCTTTGGCGAGACCATCCGCGTCAATGCGGAGATCAAGCAGCTCCCCGGCATCAGCGGCCATGGCGACGTGAATATGCTCATCAAGTGGACAACGCATTTTTCGCCCAAGCCGAGGCGCGTATTCGTCAACCACGGCGATACCGAAGTATGCAACCTGTTCACCAAGCGATTACAGGACGAATTTGGCCTTGCGGCAACCTCGCCCTACAGCGGCTCGGTCTACGATCTTGTAAAGAACGAATATGTCTTCGAGGCACCGCCGGAGCCGCTCACCGAGCGTGTGCGGGTAGCAGTCCCGCAGGAAGGGCGCACGCCGCGAGAGCCGCGCGAGCAGGAATCGCCCTATAGGCAATTGCTTGCCGCGCTGGAGCGTCTCAGCGACTTGATTCGCCAAACCAAAGGTAGAAGCAATCGCGAACTGCGCAGCGTTGCAAAGCAGCTCAACGCCATCGGCGATGCGTGGGAGCGAGAGTAATCGTTCTGTTCAGCGCCTTCGCGCTGAAGAAAGCCAAATACTCTGAATCACAACAAACATCCCGCAGGCAAATACCTGCGGGATGCTTGATTGTACGTTGTATGTTTTTTTGTGCAGCATCAACATGCGCTTTTCGCCGCTTCACATCAGCGAGGAATGTTTTCTTGCGCTTGTGCGATTCTTGATTAGTGCAGCATCAGCATGCGCTTTTCGCCGCTTCGCATCAGCGAGGACCACATCATGATCGTCATACCGGCGAGGAGTGCGCAAGTAATCGGCGCAACCAGTGGACTGCCGGTCGCCCCGCCGACAATCGCGGGAATA